>NZ_JAYGIC010000143.1:0-61250 GCF_034931105.1 Synechococcus sp. CCY9201
GTAGGCCGCCTCCAGGCCCGAGGCCCGCAGCAGGCTGCGCACCTCAGCAGCTCCACCGCGGCCCGGATCGGTCAGCACCGCCAGGGCGGCAGGACGCTTCTGCAGCGCCGCCGCCAGCGGCGCCGGATCACGGCCATGCAGGCTGATCCAGCTGGCGTCCTGCCAGGGGCGGCCGAGGCGGGCGAAGGCCAGCTGCAGGGAGCTGGGGGCGGGATGGAAGCGCAACTGCTCCGGGCTGAAGTGCTGCAGCAGGATCCGGCCGATGCCGAACCAGAGCGGATCGCCGCTGGCCAGGAGCACCACGCGGCAGTTCTGGGCCAAGGCCTCTTGCAGCCGGGGGATCAGTTCGGCGGGTCTGTCGCTGGCGATCAGGAGAGGCCCAGAACCTGGTCCGGATGCGTCCGAAGCGCCTGAACCCGTGATGGCTGACTTGGCGGAGAACAGTCCTGCAGCCTCCGTCAGGGTCTCAGTGGTCTGCGGGTCCTGGATCTTCGACCAGAGCTCCAGCTCGTCGAGCAGGCGAGCCGGGGCGGCCACCAGCGCAGCCTTGCGCACCAACTGCTGTGCCGCCGCCGGCAGGCTGGCCATGCCGCCGGCACCGGTGCCCACCACATCCAGCCAGGATTGTTCGCTCAGGGCTTGCCACGGCCAGTGCTGGCCATGATGCTCAACTCCGTTCCCTCGGGAGTCCGTCGGCCACTCCGCCATGCATGACCGCCGCCAGCGCATCCACGATCTGGTGCTCGCCCTGCTGGCCCAGCAGGGCGACCTGGAGCTGCTTTCCGGCGACGGTGCCGGCCTGCCCGATGGCGATGCCGGCACCTGGATCGAGCGCAACCGCCGGGTGGTGCTGCGTTATCAGGCCCTGGTGCGCTCCGCCGTCACCCTCGATGCCCTGGTGGATCAGGAGGTGAATGGGGGCTTCCCGGCGCCGAAGCCCCAGGAGTGGCAGCCGTGATCGAACGGGACAACCCAGCTCTGACAAGCTGGGGGCATCCATAGAACCTGCATGGCGCGTTTTGGCCTGTCCGCCCTGACATCGCTGCTGCGGGACGCCGGATCCCGTCCGGTTGAAGGGTCCCGCCGCAGCGCCGGCACGGCCTGGAAGCCTCCGGTGGCCAGCTGGTCGCGACCCTTTGGTCTGGGTTGGGACGCGCCCTACACCGTGCGCTACGCCAGCAACCTCGACGACGGCCCCAACCACGGCATGCCCCTGGGGGGCTTCGGCGCCGGCTGCATCGGCCGAGGCCCCGATGGCAGCGTCAACCTCTGGCACCTGGACGGCGGCGAGCACTGGTTCGGCACCCTGCCGGACTGCCAGTTCGCCCTGTTCGAGAGCGATGGCAGCAGCAGCCGCGCCCATGCCCTGGCCGTGAAGCCGCCGCTGGACGCCTCCCGGCCCGAGGCGGGCGAGCCCCTGACCAGCTGGAGCTGGTACCCCGCCAGCACCGCCGAGACCACCACCGGCACCTACGCCGCCCGCTATCCCCTCAGCGCCACCCACTACAGCGGTGTGTTCGCCGCCGAGCTCAGCTGCGAGGCCTTCAGTCCGATCCTGCCGGGCGACTACCAGCGCAGCAGCTATCCGGTGGCGGTGTTCGTGTGGACGCTGCACAACCCCAGCGACCGCCCCCTGGACCTGTCGTTGCTGCTGAGCTGGCGCAACACCGTGGGCTGGTTCCGCAATACCGATCCCTCCGCCTCGGTGCACTTCCGCGACGACGGCAGCCCCGAGCACAACTACGTGCCCGCCATCGGCCACAGCCGCGGCCAGCGTAACCGCTGGATCGATCAGCCGGGCCTGCAGGGGATCCTGCTGGAGGGCGAGCGCAGCGAGCCGATCGCCGAAGGGGAAGGGCAGTGGTGCCTGGCGGTGCCCGATGCCGCAGCCCTGGAGGCAGCCGGCGTGCCGGGGGCCCGCATTCAGCGCTGCAGCCGCTGGAACCCGGCTGGCAGTGGCGCCGAACTCTGGGAACCCTTCGCCCGCGACGGCTCCATCCCCGATGGCGACAACGATCGCCGCAGTGCGGAGAACGATCCCGCCAGTGCCGCCCTGGCGGTGCAGCTGCGCCTGGAGCCCGGCGCCACGGTCGAGATCCCAGTGGTGATCAGCTGGGACCTGCCGGTCACGGCCTTCGCCAGCGGCACGACCGCCCTGCGTCGCTACACCGATGTCTTCGGTGCGGTGGGAGACAATGCCGCCGCCATCGCCGCCGAAGCCCTGCGGGACTGGCGCGGCTGGCTGGAGCGGATCGACGCCTGGCAGCAGCCCGTGCTGGAGCGCACCGACCTGCCGGAGCCGCTGCGCATGGCCCTGTTCAACGAGCTCTATGACCTGGCCAGCGGCGGCAGCCTCTGGACCGCTGCCAGTCCCGCCGATCCGGTGGGCCGCTTCGGGGTGCTGGAGTGCCTCGACTACGCCTGGTACGAGAGCCTTGATGTGCGGCTCTACGGCTCCTTCGCTCTGCTGCAGCTCTGGCCGGAGCTGGACAAGAGCGTGCTGCGCAGCTTCGCCCGCGCCATCCCCGCCGCCGACCCCACACCGCGGCCGATCGGCTGGTATTTCACCCAGGGGCGGGGCCGCGTCGAGGCCGCCCGCAAGGTGGCTGGTGCCACACCCCACGACCTCGGGGCCCCCAACGAGCGGCCCTGGGATGCCACCAACTACACCGCTTATCAAGACTGCAATCTCTGGAAGGATCTGGCCAGCGACTTCGTGCTGCAGGTCTGGCGCACGTTCCGGCTCGCACCGACCGGAGAAGACCTGCGCTTCCTGGCGGAGTGCTGGCCGGCCGCCGTGGACGCGCTGCGCTACCTCAAGACCTTTGACGCCAACGACGACGGCCTGCCCGACAACGGCGGCGCCCCGGACCAGACCTTCGACGACTGGCCGCTGCAGGGCGTGAGCGCCTATTGCGGTGCGCTCTGGATCGCGGCCCTGGAGGCGGCCCTGGCGATGGGCCAGCGCCTCCAGCTGGAGCTGGGCCTTGATACCTCAGAGGAGCAACGGCAGTTCAGCGGCTGGCTGGAGCAGTCACGCGCCAATTTCGACCGGTTGCTCTGGAACGGCGAGTACTACGCCATCGATGCCTGTAGCGGCACCCCCGTGGTGATGGCCGACCAGCTCTGCGGCGATTTCTACGCCCGCCTGCTCGGTCTGCCCGCCGTGGTGGCCGACGATCGGGCCCATTCCGCCCTCAACGCCGTCAAGGAAGCCTGTTTCGAGGGGTTCAGGGGTGGCAGCCTCGGTGTGGCCAATGGCCTGCGTCGCGACGGCACGCCCCTCGATCCCAACGGCACCCACCCGCTGGAGGTGTGGACCGGCATCAACTTCGGCCTGGCCGCCTACTACCGGCTGATGGGCGACAGCAGCACCGCCTTCGCGATCACCGGCGCCGTGGTGCAGCAGGTCTATGGGGGCGGCCTGCAGTTCCGCACCCCCGAGGCGATCACGGCGGTGAACACCTTCCGCGCCTGCCACTACCTGCGGGCCATGGCGATCTGGGCCCTGTGGGCCACCCATACGGACTGGCAGGCGATTCCCGGCGCGGAACAGCCGGCCCCCTGGCCGTTGCACAGGGAGCAGCCAGCTTGAACGTGCCTCCCCTGAAGCGGCGCTGGGCCCACCCACTCCAGCCTGGCCTGGCCCTGATCCTGGGTCTGCTCTGCTGGCTGGGCTGGCCAGCGCTGGCGATGGCCCAGCTGCATGCCCATCCGGATCAGAACAGCATCCCGGTAGTCCGCAGCCTCGAGAGCCTGCGGGACCTCGACGGTCAGAGCTGGCAGGTGGTGGCCTACCGCCAGGGTCCGGTCGGCGGCCCCTTGATCCTGCGCCTGGTGGGCTACCCCGGCAAGGTGAGGCTCGACCACCCCACCAACCTGCAGGTGGTCAGCGGCCGCCTCAGCTGGCAACTGGCCGATGTGACCCTGGCCAGCACCGCCCTGGCCGGCGATGGTCGGGCCGCGGCCGCTGAGTTTGATCTGGCGCCCTTGCTGGCCGATCTGCAGCAGAACCGGCCGCTGCGGCTGCAGCTGAGGGGAGTGTTCACCGACCTGCCGGTGCCCCCTTACGTGGTGGCGGAGTGGCGCAGCCTCAACGACGCCGCGGAGCCAGTGTGAGCCTGCCGATCTCGCCTCTGCCGAGCCCACGGGCGGGCATCGGTTACTGCTCGTCCTCCAGCCAGTGGCACGGCTGGATGGAACGGGCCCTGCAGCTCGCCGCCCTCGGAGCCGGCCGGACCAGTCCCAATCCGATGGTGGGGGCCCTGGTACTGGATCGAAGCGGCCAGCTCGTGGGCGAAGGCTTCCATGCCGCGGCCGGCGAACCCCATGCCGAAGTGGGCGCGCTGGTGCAGGCCGGTGAGCGGGCCCGCGGCGGCACCCTGATCGTGACCCTGGAGCCGTGCTGCCATCAGGGCCGCACGCCCCCCTGCAGCCAGGCGGTGATCCGCGCCGGCCTGGCGCGAGTGGTGGTGGCCATGGCCGATCCCGATCCCCGGGTGGCCGGCCGTGGCATTGCCCAGCTGCGCTCGGCGGGCCTGGAGGTGATCGTGGGCGTGGCGGAAGCGGCAGCCCTACGCCTCAACCGCGCCTTTCTGCATCGGGTCCAGACCGGTTGCCCCCTGGCCATCCTCAAGTGGGCCATGGGCGTGGATGGCCGCACGGCGCTCCCGAATGGCGCCAGCCAGTGGATCAGCGGCAGTGCGTCACGGGACTGGGTGCACCACTTACGGGCCAGCTGCGATGCGGTGATCGTCGGCGGCGGCACGGTCCGAGCCGATGACCCGCTGCTCACCAGCCGGGGGCGACGCTCGCCGGAGCCGCTGCGGGTGGTGCTGAGCCGCAGCCTGGCCCTGCCGGAGCAGGCCCGTCTCTGGGACCAGGCTGACGCCGCAACCCTGGTGGCCCACGGGTACGAAGCCCAGCCGCGGCGGCGCTTCCAGCTGGATCGACGCGGTGTGGAACGGCTGGTGCTGAGCCGTTGCGAACCCACGGAGCTGCTCGAGGCCCTGGCCCGGCGCGGCTGCAACCAGGTGCTGTGGGAATGCGGCCCTGCTCTGGCGGCGGCGGCCCTGCGGGTCGGGGCCGTGCAGGAGATCGTGGCCGTGATCGCACCAAAACCAATGGGTGGTCTGGCCGCCTTCACACCCCTGGATGATCTCGGCTTCACGGCCATGGACCAGGTGGCCGCATGGACTGCAAGACCGCCATCCGTGTTGGATGGCGACCTGCTCTGGCGCCTGGAGGCCCCTGCCTCGTGATCATCCTGCCCTTTGACCTTGGTCTTCTGTTGAGCGGCCTGCTGCTGGCCGTGGTCGTCTGGATCGGGATGGACCAACTGGCCCGGCTGGCACGGCCGAGCGGTCTGGCGCGGCGCCTGCTGCTGCGGGCGCGCCTCAGTGTCAGCCTCACGATCGGGCTGGGCACCCTGATCTGGTGGGGGTTCGAGCGCCTGGGCTGGGATCTGAGCCGCAACGGCAGCGAGGTGCGGCAGGTGGTGCTGATCCTCGGACTGGTCTGGACAGTGCTGCGCTGCAAAAGCGCCCTGCTGGCCCATGCCGGAGAAAACCTGGAGTGGTTGCAGCAACGCAGCCAGGCAGACCGCAACTTTCTTCAGGACCTGCTCAACAAGCTGATCACGGGAACGTTGCTGCTGCTGGCGACACTCGAGGTGCTGCGCCTGATGGGGGTGTCGCCCACGCTCTTGCTCACCGCCAGTGGCTTCGGTGCGGCCGCCCTCGGGTTTGGCGCCCGCACCCTGGTGGAAAACCTGCTGGGCGGGGTGATGCTGTATGTGAACCGCCCCTTTGTGATCGGCGACTTCATCCAGGTGCCGAGCCAGTCCCTGCAGGGGACGGTGAAGGTGATCGGGCTGTATTACACCCAATTGATCACACCGGATCAGCAGCCTCTCTATCTGCCCAATGCCACCTTCGCCAGCTCGGCGATCCTCAACGGTGCGCGCCGCGATCACCGTCAGGTGCTGGTGACGTTCGGCATCCGCTACGACGATCAGCCCCTGCTGGAGCCGATCCTTTCCGCCTTGCGCGAGGAACTGACCCAATGCCCGGGGGTGGAGCCATCCCTGCCCAGGCGGGTGCATTTTGTGGGATACGGGGAATCCAGCCTCGATCTCCGTCTGGAGTGCTTCGGGGGCGGCAGCTCCGATGCCTATTACGAGCTGCAGCAGGAGATCCTTCAGCGGATCGGCCGGGTCGTGGCCAGCCAGGGCGCCGCGATGCCCTTCCCGACCAGGCTGGTGCTCCAGACCAAGCCTCAGAACGAGGATCCGCAGGAGAGCTCAGCGGGGGCCGAAGGGTAAGGGGCTACCAGGCTCGCGGCGGCGGATCAGTCGATGGAGTGGCTGTGCTGGACCAGATCAGCTGGGAATGAAGTGACGCAGGCGGCAGGCCTCGCTGGCTGTGCGGTGCTGCAGTTCCTCATCGCTGAGCTCACTCTCCTGACGCTGCTGGGCCGCGATCACGTCGCTCTCGCTGAGCTGGTAGCCCTGTTCCGCCGCCAGGGCCAGAAAAGCGGCCAACTCCAGGGGCTGATTCAGCCGCTGCTGCAGGTCGGCATCGGCGCGGGCGCGGGCGAGAAAGGCATCGAGTTGATCAAGGCTCATGAATCAGGTCCGATGGGTGTCTCAGTCCTAAGCCCACAGCGTGCCAGGTGCTCAGGGGTCGTCCCGCAGCGGCGGGTGGCTCTTCTGGACTTCGCTTTCCTGCACCGTGAGGCGGCTGATCAGGATCCCCATCACAACCGCGATGTACAGCGGCCCCACCACGGTGAACAGCACCGTGAACATCTGCGCAGCTGGCGTCTGGGGCAGGATGTCGCCGAAACCCACGGTGCTGATACAGACAAAGGCGTAGTAGGTGAGACGCACAAAGTCGAGGTTCCACGGCACTTCCAATGAACTGGTCGGCCCTGGCAGGATGAGTGGCTTTTGATCGCTGGCGCTGATGAAGCTGCCCGGCTGGAGGGTCTCCAGCACCGTCACCACCATGCCGGCCGTGAGGCCCAGCAGCAGGTAGCCGGCCACGGCCCCCATCAACACCTTCTGGTTGATCAGCTTTTCCTCCGACAGGAACAGGATCAGCCGCTGCAGGCTCCAGGCGATGAAGCCGGTGATCAGCAGCAGCAGGGGAAGGCCGCTGTTGCGCACCTCCAGCGGCGTGAACGACCAGAACACCATCGACAGCAAGCAGGCCAGCCCCACCAGGCGGAAGGCCAGATCGTTGCTGCGGCGGCCGCCGGGCCGCAGCGTCTCGCGCAGCTGCAGGCTGAGAATCAGCAGCAGGAGTCCGTAAACAAGATGGGCCAGCCGGTTGAACGGAGCCGGCAGGCTCAGGCAGCCCAGGATGAACAGGTCGAGCAGCAGCAGGTTGCGGTAAAAGCGATGTCGGCGAGATCGCCGTCGATCCGGACTGAGATCAGTTGGACTCAGCAGATGCATGCAGCCGCCTCGGTTGCCTGCATTGTGGGGCCGCCGTTCGGTTCTCCCACCCCGCCCTCGGGGCTCCCCTGCAGCAAGGACCCTTAGTTTGGTCAGACTACGGACGACTGACGATGGCCATCCGCCAGGACGACAAAGGTCCGAACCGGCGCTTCGGAGTGATCAATCTGGTGTTGATCGGCTTCGGTGTGCTGTTGCTGTTCAGCAACTTCCTGCCGTCGCAGGGAATGCAGCAGGTGCCGCGGGTGCCCTATTCGCTGTTCATCGATCAGGTGAACGACGACAACGTCAAACGTGCGTACATCACCCAGGACCAGATCCGCTACGAACTCAAGAGCCCTGAGGAAGAAGGCGCGCCCTCGGTGCTGGCCACGACCCCGATCTTTGACATGGAGCTACCCCAGCGCCTGGAGCAGCATGGGGTTGAATTCGCCGCTGCTCCTCCCAAAAAACCAAACTTTTTCACCACGCTGCTGAGCTGGGTGGTGCCTCCGCTGATCTTCATTCTGGTGCTTCAGTTCTTCGCCAGGAGAAGTGGCATGGGCGGCGGCGCCCAGGGAGCCCTCAGCTTCACCAAGAGCAAGGCCAAGGTCTACGTGCCCGATGAGGAATCGCGCGTCACCTTCGCCGATGTGGCTGGCGTCGATGAGGCCAAGCAGGAGCTCACCGAGATCGTCGATTTTCTCAAGACCCCGGAGCGCTACGCCGCCATCGGCGCCCGCATTCCCAAGGGCGTGCTGCTGGTGGGTCCTCCCGGCACCGGCAAGACCCTGTTGTCCAAAGCAGTGGCCGGTGAGGCCGGTGTGCCCTTCTTCATCATCTCGGGCTCCGAGTTCGTCGAGCTGTTCGTCGGTGCCGGTGCCGCCAGGGTGCGGGATCTGTTCGAGGAAGCCAAGAAGAAAGCGCCCTGCATCATCTTCATCGACGAACTCGATGCCATCGGCAAGAGCCGCTCCGGGTCGATGGGTGTGGTCGGCGGCAATGATGAACGGGAGCAGACCCTCAACCAGCTGCTCACCGAGATGGACGGCTTCGCCGCTCAGGACAAGCCGGTGATCGTGCTGGCGGCCACCAACCAGCCCGAAACGCTCGATGCCGCCCTGCTGAGGCCCGGCCGATTCGATCGCCAGGTCCTGGTGGATCGGCCTGATCTCTCAGGCCGCAAGATGATTCTCGACATCTATGCCAAGAAGGTGAAGTTGTCGGGCAGCGTTGATCTCGACAAGATCGCCCAGGCCACCAGTGGCTTCGCCGGCGCCGATCTGGCCAATCTGGTCAACGAGGCCGCCCTGCTGGCGGCCCGCGCCTACCGCACCAGTGTGGAGCAGGGCGACCTCAACGAAGCGATCGAACGGGTGGTGGCCGGCCTGGAGAAGAAGAGCCGAGTGCTCCAGCCCGATGAGAAGAAAGTGGTGGCTTATCACGAAGTGGGCCACGCCATCGTGGGTCACCTGATGCCAGGCGGCAGCAAGGTGGCGAAGATCTCGATCGTGCCGCGCGGCATGGCAGCCCTGGGGTACACGTTGCAGCTGCCGACGGAGGAACGCTTTCTCAACTCCAAGGGCGATCTCGAGGGGCAGATCGCCACATTGCTCGGGGGCCGCAGCGCTGAAGAGATCGTCTTCGGTGCCGTGACCACCGGCGCCGCCAATGATCTGCAGCGCGCCACCGACATCGCCGAGCAGATGGTGGGCACCTACGGTATGAGCGAGACCCTTGGGCTCCTCGCCTACGACAAGCAGGGCGGCAGCCGCTTCCTCGGTGGGCCCAGCAACCCCCGCCGTGTCGTCAGTGACGCCACCGCCCAGGCGATCGATAAGGAGGTGCGCACCCTGGTGGATCGGGCCCATGAACGGGCCCTGTCGATCCTGAACCACAACCGTGGGTTGCTCGATTCGATCTCCGAGAAGATCCTCGAGAAGGAGGTGATCGAAGGCGACGATCTCAAGGATCTGCTCGCTTCCAGCACCATGCCCCAGGGGGAAGAGGCTGTCAGCTGTGCAGATCAGCTCAGCCCAGCCTGAGTCCCAGACAGGGAAGCGTCCCGCCCCGGATGCTTCCGGGTCTCCGCCCTTGACGGCGGGGCCCCCAATCCCGGATAAGGGTTCTTTGAGATGGGGCGATGACCTCCCAGCTCTCCAGCCTCGCCTCGCTGCTGAGCGGCCTGCGCGGATCGGATCTCCTCTCCTCCGCTGATCTGAGCGGCGATCAGACCCTGGCCCTGCTGCAGCTGGCCGCCGAACTCAAGAGTGGACAACGCCGCATCGACCTGGGCGGCAAGACGCTGGGCCTGATCTTCACCAAGGCCTCAACCCGCACCCGGGTGAGCTTCACGGTGGCGATGGCGCGCCTTGGGGGGCAGACGGTTGATCTCCACCCCTCGGTCACCCAGGTGGGGCGCGGAGAGCCGGTGGCGGATACGGCCCGGGTGCTGAGCCGTTACGTGGATGCCCTGGCGATCCGCACCTTCGCCCAGCAGGAGCTGGCCGAGTACGCGCACTGGGCCTCCATCCCGGTGATCAATGCCCTCACCGACCTGGAACATCCCTGCCAGGCCCTGGCCGATTACCTCACCCTGCAGGACTCCTTCGGGGAGATCGAGGGCCTGACCCTGGCCTACGTCGGCGACGGCAACAACGTGGCCCATTCCCTCCTGATCGCCGGCGCCTTGCTGGGGGTGAACGTGCGGGTGGGCTGTCCGGAGGGGTTTCTGCCCGATCCGGCCGTGGTGGAGCAGGCCCGAAGCCTGGCCGGAGATCGCTGCCGCCTGGAGGTGCTGCACGATCCGGTGGCAACCGTGCGCGGCGCCCAGGCGCTCTATACCGATGTGTGGGCCTCAATGGGCCAGGAGCAGGAGCAGACGGAACGCGAGCGGGCCTTTGCGGGCTGGTGTCTGGATGAGGCGCTCCTTTCCGAGGCGGACAGTCGGGCGATCGTGCTGCATTGCCTGCCGGCCCACCGCGGCGAAGAGATCAGTGCCGGCGTGATTGAGGGTGACGCCAGCCGCGTGTTTGATCAGGCGGAGAACCGCTTGCATGTGCAGCAGGCCCTGCTGGCGGCGGTGCTGGGGGCGTTCTGAGTGGCTCCGGGTTCCAATCCGGCCAGCCGATCTCTGGACAAAAGTGGCCCCAGAGCGATACAGATGTATCAGGTGCTCGATGATCTGTGCCGGTACTCCCTCCTCCTGCCGCTTCCACCCTGGAAACGCTCACATCGGCCCAGCGCGAGTTGTACGACTGGCTGGAGGGGTATATCGCCGCCCATCGCCACAGTCCTTCGATCCGGCAGATGATGCAGGCGATGGGCCTGCGTTCGCCGGCCCCGATCCAGAGCCGGCTGAGGCATCTGCAGCAGAAGGGCTGGATCACCTGGCAGGAGGGCCAGGCCCGCACTCTGCAGCTGCTGGGCGAGCGCTCCGAGGGAATTCCGGTGCTTGGTGCTGTAGCGGCCGGAGGCCTGGTGGAAACCTTCGACGATGTCCAGGACCGGCTCGACATCGCGCCGCTGCTGGAAAGTCGTGGCCTGTTTGCCCTCACCGTGAATGGAGACTCGATGGTGGGCGCCCACATCGCTGACGGTGACATGGTGCTGATGGAACCGGTCAGCGATGCCAGCCGAATTCGGCCCGGCACCATCGTCAGCGCCCAGGTGCCCGGCAGCGGGACCACACTCAAGCACTTCCATCCCGATGGAACCCAGATCCGCTTGGAGGCCGCCAATCCCGCCTACGAACCGATCGTGCTGCCCGCCGACCAGGTGCTGATCCAGGGTCGCCTCGTGGCCGTGTGGCGCCAGCTTTGAGTCTGCACAACAGCTCGACGGAACCCATCCAGCCAGGACAGGCCGCGGTGTAAAGTCTCCTGGCGAGCGACGGGGCTCTCCGAGCCAAGCGAAGTCACCAGAACTTCGTTCGTTTCTTGCAAGCATGGGGCCATAGCTCAGCTGGTAGAGCACCTGCATGGCATGCAGGGGGTCAGCGGTTCGAATCCGCTTGGCTCCATTAATCACTGTTTTTGTTGGGGCTTTGTTTCAACAAGATATTTGGTTGAATTAAGTTTCAACTTTATATTTTAATTCAATATTTCGTACCCGATTCTCTCTCCAGTTCATTCGAGATTTTTTATAGGGCCTCTCTGGGTGCCCTCAAGCCTGACTTCGTTGACCATCTGTGGCCTGGCAACTCACGGGTAACGCCCGGCCCCTGCTGGGGTTGTGACCGGCACCACCTTCATCCCGATCGGTGCCAGGGCGATCAAAGCCAGCTTGATGTGCTGGATGCCGAAGGGAATTCCCACGATGGTCACAAAGCAGGCCAAGGCGGAGCTGAGGTGGCCGATCGCCAGCCACCAGCCGGCCAGCAGGAACCAGATCAGGTTCCCCACCAACCCCAGCGGCCCCGTTCCGAAGTCGCCCTGGCCGGTGAGCTCCCGACGACTGACGGCCTCATAGCCGAACGGCCAGAACGCGAAGTTGCCGATCACGAAGCAGGCGCGCGCCCAGGGAATCCCCACGATCGTGAGGGCGGCGACGAGGCCTGCCAGCCACCATCCCACCCCCATCACAAAGCCGCCGAGGACAAACCAGAGGATGTTGAGAAGGAGGCTCACGCTGGAACAGGCAGGTTGCTGCTGATCGGTAGCCACACGATGACCTCCATCCAAGGCGATGACCAGCGCACGGGCAGTTCCCGTGCTGACCCCACACCCCCTGGTGGGGCCGTCAGGGCGGCGCTACGACCGGCTCCCCTTCCCTGGCCGTCATGGTGTCGACGACGCGCCCGTTACTTCCTGGCATCACCGCGGTTCGGGTGGCCCTTGGGCTGGCCTGTCTGGGCCTGGCAGCCCTGGCCCCAGCGGCGGAGGCGGCAGGCCTGATGCGGCTGCGGCGCACGGATCGCGTCCTGCCGAGCAGTGGCGATCCTGTCTGGGCACTGCAGCTGGAGCTGCCGGGAGAACCCCTGCGGTCCTATGCGGCCCTTGCGGGACGGGCGGATCGGCAGCAGGCGGATCGCCATCGCCTCGGCAGCCGCTCACCCCTGCCCCCCGGGCACTACCGCGTCTCCGAGATCGTCTCCCTGGCAGGGTCCGATGATCTGCCGGTTGAGCTGGGCCGCATCAGCTGGATCGGCCTGGAGCCGCAGTTCCCCACCGATCGCCGTGCCCTCGGCATCCATCTCGATCCAAGCGCGGGGCATGGCAGCGAGAGCGGCACCGATGGCTGCATCGGCATGATCCATGCAGATGATCTGCTGACGCTGACGGCGTTGCTGCAGCAGCACGGGGTGAGCGAACTTGAAGTGCTGCCCTGAGGGCTCCTGTGAGCCCGAGGCAGGTCGCACCTCCAGGCCAAGACACCCAACACCGCGGACAAGACCACGGCAGATTGTCCCTCTTCCATCTCTGGAACTGGGCAAGGCATGACCGGCAACCTCGCCGCCATCGGCTTTCTGTTCACCTGGGTGCTGGGCTGGGGCATCGGCGGCTCCCTGATCGACGCCGCACTGCTCCACGTCGGTGTCTACTCGCTCGAGACCGGTCAGCTGGGCACCCTCGCCACCTTCGTGGGCTGGACAGTGGTGTGGGGAGGATTGGGCTGGTGGCTCTACGAGCGGCTCACCGCAACGCCCTCGTCGTCGGATTGAGTGATGCCTGGCAGAGGCTTGGTCGCTGCCTGGCAGAGGCGTGACCGGTGCTGGTTCGCTGATCAGCCAGAGCGGCATTGGATGGGTGTCCGCTGACCAAGGCATCCGGTCGCGATCCCGTTGAACCCGCCGGGACCACCCCAGACGCATCGCCAGACAGCCGTACGACCGCGCTCCACAGCACCAGGGGAAGCGGCCGAGCCCGTGGCAGCGACCTCACGGGGCTCATGCGTGAACCAGCGGATTAGCCATCATCGGACAGAGATGTGCTTAAAGACACACGCGAGAGGGCATGTTCATGCCGATTTGACGTGTTGAAAACCTGATCACGATGCCATCGTGATCAGCACTGGGCATCAAGAAAGATCACGTCAGATTGGCGCAGCTTCCGGCGAGGTGATCACACTGGTGTTGCGCTGAATCGATCCACAGCTGATGACGTCTTACCTCACCTGGCGGCGGACCGTCCTGCTATCCACCCTGGACGGGCTGATGGCCAGCAACGCCGCCACGCCCGCCCACGGGTCCACCCTCCAGGCGGCAGACCAGGGCAATGAGGCCGAGACCAACGGGGTGTTCGAGCGTCTTGAACGGGAGCTGTCGCGCTGCATGCCCGTGGCCGAAATCGCTGCCACCACCTCGGATCTGCTCACGTCGCGGCGCTGCACCTCCTCTCCGGCACGGCTGCGGATGCTCGATGGCTTCCGCCGTCATCTTCTGGTGCGTCAGTCCTGAGTTGAGCCGCTGGCAAGACAGCCCCAAAGAGGCTGATCGAAATCAAGCCGTTCAAATCAAACGAGATGACATCATCAGAGCAAAACGAACCACTAAAAGGTCTGGGTCCAGCCAGGAGCGTGTTGACGGGATACTCGAAGTAGCGATCCTTCAGCTGCAGATCTATGCCTGCGGCATGCTGGCGTCGGCAGCCTCTTTGGCCGCGTCGAAATGTGCCGCCAGAACGGCATCAGCTCTGGTGAGGCCATCCACTTTATGTGTGAAGATCTCGGCCTCGACATGGCCCCAACCGAGCTGAAACTCGGCGTGATGGCCCTGGCGTTCACAGATCTCACCAGCCTGATTCACCCACGCCAGGGCGGAGACAAAGTCCGGGAAGGTCCAGGCCTTGCGCAGGTGGTGGGCGTCCACCACCTCCCAGCCCGGCAGTTCCTGCAGCACGGCGTCGCATTCCTCTGGGGTGAGGGTGGGCGCCCCATCCCGGCAGGGAACGCAGGTCTCATCTCCGAGGGCCATGGGGTGTCGCGCGTTGCTGCCGCAAGTATGGGCAGAATTCCCATCGCGCCGCCGCTCCTGACCATGCTTCTGCGCCTGCTTCTGCCCCTGTTGATTGTGCTCCTGGTGGGCTGGGGCGGACCGTCCGCGGCCCTGGCCTCGATGTTTCACCTGGAAGGACCGTTGCCGGCTGATCTCGGCATCCACGGAGGCTCGCTGTCACCCTGTGCCAGCTCAGCGCACTGCGCGCGTCAGAACTGGTCGGTTGCCGATCCCGATGCTGCCGTGGAGTTCCTGGCATCCCGGCTTGAGGCCACCGAAGCGATCCGCATCGTGGAGCGTCAGTCCAACTACCTGCATGCCACCGCCACCAGCAGCCTGTTCGGCTTCGTGGACGATCTCGAGCTCCTGGCGGATCCTGTCCACCAGCAGGTGCAGGCCCGCTCCGTATCGCGGCTCGGGGATTCCGATCTCGGGGTCAACGCCCGTCGCCTGGAGTGGCTCAGCACAGCTCTGGAGCGTGACTGAACTCTTGTCAGGGCACGGGGCTCTGGCCTCGGCAACCGCTTCTCGACCCAGGCTCAAGAAGCAGGTGACAGGAGTCTCGCCCCAACGCCCCCTGATGGATTCGAACCATCGACCGGCTGCTTAGAAGGCAGCTGCTCTATCCGGCTGAGCTAAGGGAGCTCACTGGCCTGGGCCAGGTCTTCCAATGATGCCTTGTGGGCAGGTGCCCGTGCTGGTGGGACGTAGAATGGTCAACCCTGCGATTTTCGCGCCATGGCGGCGACCCGGCTCAGCGAAGCGCAGAAAACAGAGCTGGTGGCCCGTTTTCGTAACGGAGACACCAGCCAGGAGCTGGCGGGGATCTATGGCTGCAGTGCCATCACCGTGAGCCGGGTGGTGAAGGCGTCTCTCGATCCAGCCGAATACGAGGGGCTCAAGCAGAGGCGAGGTCGCCGCGGCAGTGCGGTCGCCGCGGAGGCCACTGCGGATGTCGCGGTGCCGACGTTGATCCCAGAGGAGCCTGGACCAGACCTCCCCATCCCCAGCGCACAGGTCCTCGACTCTGCAGTGCCCGTGGCGCCCCAGGAAGCCAACAGCACCATCGAAAGCGAGAGCGACGATGGCGGCGAGAGCAGCGAGGACGACGAAGCCGCCACCGGCCTTGCCATCGACGATGCCGATGACTTCGGGGACGACGGGGATACCAGCGATGACGAGGACAGCATGGATGGTGGGGAGGACGCCGCCGCCGATGTGTTCCTGGTGATTCCACTGACGACCACCGTCGTCGATGACACACGCCCGTCGATCGAAGCCCAGCCACTGGAAGAAGCGACGTTGCCCAGCAGCGTCTACATGCTGGTTGACAAGACGGTGGAGCTACAGGCCCGACCGCTGCGGGAGTTCAGCGATCTGCAACCCCTCGCTGACGAGGAGCAGGATCGCCAGGCCCTGCACGTGTTCGCCAATCCACGCCACGCAAAACGCCAGTGCGGCCGCACTCAACGGGTGATCAAAGTACCGGATGTGGCGGTGTTTCAGCTCACGGCTCCCTACCTGTTGAAGCAGGGCATCACGCGTCTGGTGGTCGAAGGTGCCCTCTATGCCCTGCCAGGCTCCTGAAGGGAAAGCCCGCCTTCGCTGGGATCATGGGCGCGGCGAGCCTGGGCACTGATCAGATCATCCAGTGCCAGGGGCCAGGGAGCTCGGCCTGGATTAGGCCCGCTGCCACGCCGGGAGGGGGAGGGTGGATGTTCTGCCCGATTACTGGTCATGGGTCTGAGTCTCTGGCGATCCTGGATCCGTTCAATCGGAGGATGCCGCAGACTTGGTGAAGGCAGTGTTGCCAAGACGACAAGCCATCAAAGCTCGCAGGCGACTCCAGCAAGGGTCTCTGGCGCAATCAACCCATAAGCCAGCCCAGCAACCGGAACCCTGTCAGGTCCGTGCGGTCTGATCCGCGCAATCAGGCCGGATCCATGGTCTGGAAATGCGCGAGAAGCACTCCGATGCTGCTCAGTTCCTCGCGAACATCGTCCATGGAAACAATCTCTGGCGACGTGACCTGGCCCCGAGGCAGGCAAGCCTGCTGAAGCAGAGCTTCCCGCAGCATGGCTGCCCGCACCTCCAGGGCCACAAGGAAAGGATTGCGAGGCGGTGGCGACTCCTCCCAGTCCAGATCCAGATCCAGATCCAGATCCAGATCCCAGTCCAGATCCAGATCGGGTTCGAAGTCTTCTGTGCTTGGCTCCAGAGACTCGAGCAGGGCCGAAAGACCGGGATCTTGCCCGACGTGCGCCTGGATCGTCGCTGAGGGAACCACGCGCAGGAGGGTCTGCATGGGAAGAAGCGGAACCAACCACCTCTCCAGAGTGCACCTGATGGACTGGCCCAAGGCAGGAAAAACGGAGCTTCTTCACGAAGCGGGTCCCGGCCGCGCCGGCTGAGATCACGCTGCCCCTCTGGGAAGCCTCAAGGGCGGCGGGGGAGCAGGATCGCCGCGCTGGTGCCGCCACTGACCATGCCCAGCACCAGAGCCATGCCCACCAGAAAACCGCTCGGCAGCGGTGCCGTGCGACCAAAGCCCAGCTGCAGGCTGGGTCGATCCTCTAGGTTCTGGGCCCCCAGGCAGAGCACCAACAGCAACAGGCCGCTGCCGATCACCGTGGAGCACAGCAGGCGCAGGCGCAGCAGCATCGGGATCAGGACCCGCCAGGTGGTGAGGGGCAGTCTGAATCATGCGGGGCGTCCAGCTCCGGTTCGCGGCGGTGCAGCAAGGCATAGAGATCGCGGCGGTTGTGGCCGCTGCGCTCCGCCACCTCACGAGCGGCCTCCTTGCTGCTGCGCCCATCGGCCACCAGCTCCTGTAGCTGGCTCCTCAACTCCACTTCGCTCCAGAGGCGTGGCTGCGCTGGGACGGCTCCGCCCAGCACCAGGGTGCACTCCCCCTGGGGGGGCACCTGGCGGAAGTGGGCGAGGGCGGCGCTCACCGTGGGGCCCACCTGTTGCTCATGCCGCTTGGTCAGCTCCCTGGCCACCCGCAGAGCTCGATCGCCGCAGACGGCGAGCAGATCCTCCAGCAGATCCACCAGCCGGTGGGGAGCCTCGTAGAACACCAGGGTCCGTTCCTCTTTCTTCAGCTGCTCCAGACGGGCCCGCCGCTGGCTGGGCCGAGTGGGCAGAAACCCTTCGAAGCAGAAGCGGCCGCTGGGAAGGCCGCTGCTCACCAGGGCCGTGGTCACCGCGCTCGGACCTGGCACGCAGATCACCTCCAGCCCCGCCTGCCGCGCTGCCGCCACCAGTTCTTCACCAGGATCGGAAATGCCCGGCAGACCGGCGTCGCTGATCACAGCCAGTCGTTCGCCGGCTTGCAATGCCGCCACCAGTTCGGGAATCCGTGTCGCCTGGTTGTGCTGGTGAAAGCTCACCAGGCGTTTCTTCTGGCCCAGGGTCTGCAGCAGCAGGCCGCTGCGGCGCGTGTCCTCGCAGGCGATACGGTCGACGCCCGAGAGCACCTGGCGGGCCCGGGGGGAAAGATCACCGAGATTTCCGATGGGAGTTCCCACCAGATAGAGCACGCCGGCAGCGGGTTCAGGTTCCTGCACAATGCACCTCTCGGGGCGCTCGGTCGTCCCGGTGCCCCTTTCCGTCTGTCCATGATGCCGGCTTCCCTACCCCTGCCATCCGGCGTTGAACCCGAGCAGCTGTTCCAGGAGTTGCGTCGGCTGAGCTGGGGTGCGGCAGACATCCTGCGGGCCTATGCCCGGGGCGAGCAGCCCCCCTACGGCTTCCCCAGAGCCCTGAGTGTGGACGAAGGCGGCGAAGGGCCTGTCTCTGCAGCTGATCTGGCTGTGAATAGCTGGTTGCTCGACGGTCTTGCCGCCGCCTACCCCAAGGCCGGCTGGACCCTGTTGAGCGAAGAGACCGCTCGCGAGCAGCTGCGGGACGGCGAGTCCCTGGCCGCCGAGTGGCTCTGGATCCTTGACCCACTGGATGGCACCAAGGACTTCCTCCAGGGCACCGGTGAGTACGCCGTGCATCTGGCCCTGGTGAAAGACCATCGCCCCGTGCTGGGGGTGGTGCTGCTCCCGGAGATGGAGGAGCTCTGGTTCGGCTGGGTCGGGGCCGATGGCGGGGGACGAGCCTGGCGTGAGAACCGGGCCAGCGAGCAGTTTCCAGCAGCCCTCAGCAACCGCTGCGACCTCGGCGACCTGGTGTTGGTGGCCAGCCGCAATCACCGAGACCAGCGGCTGGAGCATCTTCTGGAGGCCCTGGCCCTGGGCGACACCAAGGCAATCGGCAGCGTCGGCGGCAAGGTCGCCACGATTCTGCGCGGCGAAACCGATCTCTACATCTCACTGTCTGGCAAGAGTGCCCCCAAGGACTGGGACATGGCGGCTCCTGAAGCGGTGCTGATGGCCGCGGGTGGGGCCTTCACCCATGCCGATGGCCGTCCCCTCTCCTACAACGATGGCGACGTGCGCCAGGCTGGCTGCCTGATCGCCAGCCATGGCCCCAGCCATGCGGCGCTCTGCGAGCGGGCCTCAGCAGCGATGGCCGTGATCGACCCTGGATTCGCGGTCTGAGTCCTGATCGCGCGACAAGCCTGGCCAGCGAGTGGACGCGTGAGCTCAACAGGGCGTGAAGGCAAAAATGCATCAAAAAGCCGGCCCCTCAGGGCCGGCCCAGGTGGCAGAGCCGACCTGATCAGACGCCGACAGGCTCCTGCTGGGGAACGCCCCGCAGCGTCAGGTTGATCCGGCCGCGGTTGTCGATCTCGCGGACGCGAACGGTGACCTGATCACCCACCTTCACCACATCTTCCACCTTCTCGACCCGTGCTTCCGAGAGCTGAGAAATGTGGATCATGCCTTCCTTGCCAGGCAGGATTTCCACGAAGGCACCGATCGGGATCACCCGGGTGACGCCACCGCTGAACACTTCGCCCTCGCTGACGCGGCGGGTGAGGCCTTCGATGATGCGCTGCGCTTCCTCAGCGGCAGCCCCATCGTGGCTGGCGATCGTGACGATGCCGCCATCCTCGATGTCGATCTTGGTGTTGGTGCGCTCAGTGATGCCCTTGATCGTGCGGCCGCCGGGGCCGATCACGGTGCCGATCAGCTCGGGATCAATGCGGAAGCTGAGCAGGCGCGGCGCGTGGGGGCTGAGGATGTCACGCGGCTTGTCGATGGCCTCGAGCATCTTCTCGAGGATGTGGAGGCGGGCTGGACGGGCCTGGTTGATCGCCTCGGCCACGCAGGTGACGGCCAGGCCGGTGATCTTCATGTCCATCTGCAGGGCGGTGATGCCCTTCTCAGTGCCAGCCACCTTGAAGTCCATGTCTCCGAGGAAATCCTCGATCCCCTGGATGTCCGTGAGGATACGGACTTCATCGCCTTCCTTGATCAGACCCATGGCGGCGCCGCTCACGGGGGCCTTGAGAGGCACGCCGGCATCCATCAGGGCCAGGGTGCTGCCGCAGACCGATCCCATCGAGGTGGAGCCGTTGGAGCTGAGGCACTCCGACACCACCCGCAGCACGTAGGGGAAGCTCTCCTTGCTGGGCAGCACGGGGATCAGGGCCCGCTCAGCCAGGGCACCATGACCGATCTCGCGGCGACCGGGCGACCGCATCGGCCTGGTTTCACCCACCGAATAGGGGGGGAAGTTGTAGTGGTGCAGGTAGGTCTTTTCATTGGACGGATTGAGATCGTCCATCTCCTGCGCATCGCTCGGTGTGCCGAGGGTGGCGCAGGAGAGCACCTGGGTCAGGCCGCGCTGAAACAGGCCCGAGCCATGCACGCGCTTGGGCAGCACGCCCGCGGCGGCGCTGATCGGGCGCACTTCATCGAGGTTGCGGCCATCGACACGCTTGCCCTCGGTGAGGATCTGAGCGCGCATCAGCTTCTTCGTGAGGCTCTTGTAGGTATTTCCCAGCGCCTTGCCATTGCTGCTCACCGCCACCTTCACGGCATCATCGTCATTCAGGCAAGCGATCTTTTCAGTCACTTCCGTCTTGATCGCATCAAGTTTTTCGTCGCGCTCGGCCTTGGTCTGGGAGAACTGCTTGAGCACTTCACCGATGGCCTTGGCGCATTCCTTTTCCAGAAACGCCGGCAGGGTGATGTCGTCCTTGCGGGGTTCAGGCAGCACCTGCTCGATGCCGAGATCCTTGAGCAGGGTCAGCTGGGCCTTGATCAGTTCGCTCACGGCTTCGTAGCCGAAGTCGATGGCTTCGATCACATCCTGCTCGGGCAGCTGGTTGGCGCCCGCCTCCACCATCACCACGCCGGCAGGGGTTCCTGCCACCACGAGATCGAGTTCGCTGCGTTCGATTTCGCGATAGCTGGGGTTGAGCACGAAGTCGTCGCCCAGCAGGCCCACGCGTACCGCCGCCATCGGGCCATGGAAGGGAATCTTGGCCAGCAGGGTGGCCATCGAAGCGCCGGTCACCGCCAGCACATCGGGCGGAACCCGTTCATCGAGCGACATGCAGGTGGCAACGATCTGCAGATCGTCGCGCATCCAGCTGGGGAAGAGCGGCCGCATCGGCCGATCGATCAGCCGTGCGATCAGGGTGGCCCGCTCGGGGGGACGGCTCTCGCGCCGCATGAAGCTGCCCGGGATGCGACCGGCGGCGTAGAGCCGTTCCTCGTAGTCGCAGATCAGGGGCAGAAAATCGATGCCTTCACGACCACCGGAGCGGGTGGCGGTGACCAGAACCGCCGTATCGCCGCACTCGACCATCACCGAACCCCCCGCCTGGGGAGCGAACCGACCGGTGGTCAGCCGGATCTCCCGACCATCGAAGGAGATCGACTGAGTTTGTCCTTGCACTTGCGCTTATGTCCTTTTTGTCAATGTCCATTCTCGCATCCGGACCTGACGGACCCCGGCGATGCTGATGGATTTTATTGGCCAGCCCAGTCCAGCCAACAAAAAGCGCCCCTGCTGGGGCGCCGGGTTGAACAGCTGCCAACGGGCCTCAGGGGCTGAAGCGAATCACCAGCTCGACTTCACCACTCCGGGCAGTTCACCTTTGTGGGCACGGGCACGCAGCTGGTTGCGGCATAGTCCGAAATCGCGATACACGCCGCGGGGCTTGCCGGTGGCCCAGCAGCGGTTCCGCATGCGGGAGGGAGCGCTGTTGCGGGGCAGATCCTGGATCTTGCGATGGATCTCCAGGCGCTCCATCGGATCGGCAGCAGCCTCGAAAGCAGCTTTGAGCGCAGCGCGCTTGGCGGCGAAGCGTTCCACCATCTTCTTGCGCTTCACATCGCGCGCAATCATCGACTTCTTCGCCATGCGCTCTGAGCTGGTACGGAACGGGTAATGGATCAGCTTACTGGTCAGCTGGACAGCCATCAGCTGGACGCCCCCTCATCGGCGGCCCAGGCGCCGTTCGGGATGGCTGGGGCAGAGATCGGCGATCGGACAGGTCTGGCAGAGGGGATTGCGGGCCGTGCACACCGCCCGGCCGTGAAAGATCAGCCGAATCGAGAGGTTCTGCCAGTCGGGCTGCGGCACCAGCTTCATCAGATCGGGCTCGATCCGCTGCGGCTCCCGCTGCTTGCTCAGCCCCAGCCGCTGGCTGAGCCGGCGCACGTGGGTGTCCACCGTGACACCGGCGTTGATGCCGAAGGCATGGGCCAGCACCACCGTGGCTGTCTTGCGGGCCACGCCCGGCAGCTCAAGCAGCTCCTCCATCGTCTGGGGAACCTCACCAGCGTGGCGTTCGATCAGCAACCGTGAACTGGAGACGATGTTGCGTGCCTTGTTCCGGAAGAACCCCGTCGCGTGCACGTAGGGCTCGACGTCCTCGCCCTCCACGGCGGCGGCGGCGGCGGCATCGGGGAAGCGCGCGAACAGGGCTGGGGTCACCTGGTTGACGCGCTCATCGGTGCACTGCGCCGAGAGCATCGTGGCCACCAGGAGTTCGTAGGGCGTCCGCCAGTCAAGCGAGCAGGTGGCGTGGGGATAGAGCTGCCCCAGTCGCTCCAGAAGCAACGGTGCCCGCTGCCGTGGTGTGGGGAAACGGGACCGACGGCCGGCAGCGGCAAGCCCCGCAGAGGTGGTTGGCGCGGTGGCTGCGGAGGTGTGCTCCTGAAGTTCAGGTCCCGGGGAACGATGGGGGCTGCCCGGTGGATCGCTGGTCGCATCGTGGGGAATGACCAGTGGCGTACTCATCGACGCGGCGCTCTGAAGTGACTGGTTGGCTCGGAGGATTGGCTTCGGCCCCAGCGGGGGCCAGGACTCAGCAGCACATCCCTCAGCGGCTCATCAGCTGCTGGATGGCGGGCAACTGGCTGGTGTCCTTGACGATCAGCACCACGCTCAGCCCCACCAGGAACACGAAACCGGATTGGAGGAACGCCATCTGGAGGCGGTCCGGCAGGGGTCGCCCCCGCAGACCTTCCAGCAGCAGCAGCACGAACTGACCACCGTCCAACAGGGGGAGCGGCAGGGCGTTGAGCACCGCCAGGTTGATCGAGATCAGCGCTGTGAACAGAAACAGGCTGTCGCCGCCCTGCTTCGCCAGGGAGGCACCCATCTCGACAATCTTGACCGGACCGGACACCTGGCCGGCGGTTTCACCGAAGTGGGTGGCCAGGGTGACAAACCCGTCGACCGTGCGGCGGGTCAGCACCGCAAACTGGCGATTGGCCTGGAGCATCGGTTCGAGCGGGCCTGTGGGGGCCCGGAACACCTCGCTGCCGTTGGGTTGGAGCTGGGCGCCGATGCGGCCGATGCCGCCCTGATCGTCAGGGGTGAGCTCCAGAGTGACCCGGCCGTCACCGCGCGCCGCCTCGAGGCGCAGGCTCCGTTGCGGCGCCGCCTTGATCTCGTCCACCAGATCGGCCACGGCCTGCTGGCCTCCCTGGAGTTCCACGCCCTCCAACCGCACGATCCGATCCCCCGGCAGCAGGCCGGCGGCCGCAGCAGGCTGACCGGGCTGGACCGCCGCCACCAGCACCCCGGGAGTGGCACTGAAGCCGGCTGGAATGCCCACCACCACGCCCTGGGCCACCAGCACCAGCCAGGCCAGGAGCAGGTTGGCCATCACGCCGGCGGCAATCACCAGGGCCCGCTGGGGCAGCGGCCGATTGCGCAGCAGATCCGGATCATCGGCGGGAAAGGCGCAGTCGTCCTCATCGTCGGGGAAGGCGACGAAGCCCCCCAGGGGGATGGCCCGCAGGGCGAACTGCACGCCCCGGCGGCGGCGTTCCAGCAGCACCGGGCCGAAACCGATCGAGAAGCTGCTGACCCGGATGCCCTGCCAGGTGGCGGCAAAGAAATGACCCGCTTCGTGCACCACGATCAGACCAGCCAGGATCGCCAGTGCGGTGAGAACACCCATGCAGGCTCAGTCCACGCAGTTCAACCCATTGTGGTGGGTGAGGTGCTGGCGATGTGGTCGCTGCCGAAGTAGGGGACCAGCGCCGCCGGCAGCCGCACACTGCCATCGCTCTGTTGCCCGTTCTCGAGCAGGGCGGCCATGGTGCGCCCCACCGCCAGACCACTGCCGTTGAGGGTGTGGACCAAGCGGGTGCCCTTGCCTTCCTTCATGCGAATCGCGGAGCGGCGGGCCTGGAAGTCGCCGCAGGTGCTGCAGCTCGAGATCTCGCGATAGGCACCGGCGCCCGGCAGCCAGACCTCCAGGTCATAGGTGCGGGCCGCCGAGAAGCCCAGATCGCCGGTGCAGAGCTCGATCGTGCGGTAGGGGAGATCCAGGGCCTCGAGCACGGCCTCCGCATCGGCCGTGAGCTGGGCATGGGCCGCCTCGGAGTGATCGGGGTGGCAGAACCAGTACAACTCGACCTTGTGGAACTGGTGCAACCGGATCAGCCCCCGGGTGTCGCGCCCGTAGGAGCCGGCCTCGCGGCGGAAACAGGGGGTGAAGGCCACGTAGCGGAGCGGCAACTGGTCGGCCGGAATGACCTCATCGCGATGCAGTGAGGTGACCGGCACCTCGGCGGTGGGGGTGAGCCAGAGGTCGTCGTCGGCGCAGCGGAAGCTTTCCTCGGCGAACTTGGGCAGCTGGCCCGAGCCGGTGAGGCTGGCGCTGTTCACCAGGATCGGCGGCAGCACCTCGCGGTACCCCTTGCTGGCGTGGAGATCGATCATGAAGTTGATCAGGGCCCGCTCCAGCCGTGCGCCCTGGCCCAGCAAGGTCACGAAACGGCTCTGGGCGATGCGCACGCTCCTCTCGGTCTCGAACAGCCCCAACCGCTCGGCGATCTGCCAGTGCTCCTGGAGGCCGGAGGCTTCGCGCGGGGTTCCCCAGCGCTTCACCTCAACGTTGTCAGCTTCGCTGCGACCATCCGGCGTTTCAGCCGCCGGCAGGTTGGGAAGGGTGAGCAGCCGGTCACGCAGCTGGGCCGAGAGCTGCTTCTCCCGTTCTTCCAGCTCCGCCACCTGCCCCTTGAGGCGGTTGCCGGCGTCGCGCAGCTCCTGGACAGCCTCGCCGCGGGGGTCTGCGCCTGCCTTGATGCGCTGGCCGACCTCCTTGCCAACCCGGTTTCCTTCGGCCTGCAGGTCGCTGCGCTGTTCTTCCAGATCGCGTTGTTGCTGGGCGGCCTGCTGCAGATCGCCGAGATCGAGCACCATGCCGCGCCGCCCGAGTTGCTGGCTGATCCACTCGGGGTTATCGCGCAGCAGGCGCTGATCCAGCACAGTCAGAAGGGCAGTTGCCGGCAGCCTAAGGGCCGGGGATCAGGACTTCCGGCCCTGTTCTGCCAGGCCGGCTTCAGAGCACCTGCACCACTTCGCTCACTTCAGGAATCGATTCACGCAGCTTGCGCTCGATGCCCATCTTGAGGGTCATGGTGCTGCTGGGGCAGGAACCGCAGGCCCCCTGCAGACGCACTTTGACGATCGGGCCATCGATCTCCACCACTTCCACGTTGCCGCCGTCCGCCATCAGGTAGGGACGCAGCTCATCGAGCACCCTCTCCACATTCTCGATGGTGAGCGCGCGTGGATCGGCGGTCAGCGCGCTGGATTCGGAGGTGGGGGTGTCGGTGCTCATGGCTTCCATGCGTCGGTCGTCAGATTCACCTTAGAAAGACCGCCGCCGGGCTGGTTGCCGCGGAGCTGTTCGCTCAGGAGTGATCCAGCTCGGAGAAGAGACTGTCGCTGGGATCCTGTTTCCCTGCTGCCTTCCAGCGGATCACAAGGGCCTGAATATTTTTGCGGTAATCGGCGTGCCGTCGCAGGCTCACCACCAGATAGGCCGCAAAGGAGGGGAGCCCAAGCAGCAGCAGTGGCGGGGAGATGAGTCCAGCAAGCACGGCCAGCAGCAGCAGCACGACGGCGTAGAGGGCCGTGGTCCGGTCGAACTGGCCGGGAGGAACACGCCGTCCGGTGGAGAGTGCCCAGGCAAGGGCTCGGATCTCGAAGGGTTTGGTAAGGAACTGCACCTTCTGGTCGCCCAGAGCCATGCCGCTCCAGCGCGTTCGGCCTTCCGCAAGTTTCGAAAGCAACCGGGCCCGCTGACTGACCGCACGCTGCACGGCCCACATCGGCAGCCTGGCAATCAATTCGCCATCCGCATCGCTGAGGGCGTAGCCGATCTGCGTGTGCCGGGATCGTTCCAGGGAGGCCTGCCGTCCGGGATCGACTTTGCCGCGGCGACGGGCCACGTCCTGGGCGGCTGCGAACAGGGCTGCCTCATGGCCGACGCGCTGTGTCATGGATCGCTTCGGAATGGCAGGCGAACGAAGAAGCCCAGACCAGTCAGGGCAGGCCCGGTGGTGCCCCGGGGCTAGGCAGCGGAAGAACCGTGCAGAGCCTGGAGAACCCCGCTGGCAGATCCTTCAGGCCTCCAGCTGAAGCCGCACCTGGGCAGGAGGTTAGGCAGCTCCACTTCCCATGGCCAGGGTGGGGCCTCCAGCCGGGCACAACAGCCCTTCTAGGATCGAGACTCTTCCGGTGCCCCGAAGGGATCTGCCCGCGCGATGACCGATGTTCCCGTTCAGCGGATCCGCAATTTCTGCATCATCGCCCACATCGACCACGGAAAATCCACCCTGGCCGACCGACTGCTGCAGGAAACCGGCACTGTCGCGGCCCGCGACATGCAGGAGCAGTTTCTTGACAACATGGAGCTGGAGCGGGAGCGGGGCATCACGATCAAGCTCCAGGCCGCGCGGATGGAGTACAAAGCAGCCGATGGTGAGCATTACATCCTCAACCTGATCGATACCCCCGGCCACGTTGATTTCTCCTATGAGGTGAGCCGCTCCCTGCAGGCCTGCGAGGGAGCCCTGCTGGTGGTGGATGCCAGCCAAGGCGTGGAGGCCCAGACCCTGGCCAACGTCTATCTGGCGCTGGAGAACAATCTCGAGATCATTCCCGTTCTCAACAAGATCGATCTTCCCGGTGCCGATCCTCAGCGCATCAGCGAAGAGATCGAGGCAATCATCGGGTTGGATACCTCCAACGCCATCCATTGCTCGGCCAAGACCGGCCTCGGGGTGCCAGACATCCTGCAGGCCGTGGTCGACCGGGTCCCGCCGCCCGAGGATCGTGTGGATGATCCACTGCGGGCCCTAATCTTCGATTCGTATTACGACCCCTACCGGGGTGTGATCGTCTATTTCCGCGTCATCTCCGGCTCCCTCAGCAAAAAAGACAAGGTCTTGCTGATGGCGTCGAAGAAAACCTATGAGCTGGATGAAGTGGGCGTGATGGCCCCCGATCAGCGCCAGGTGGATAGCCTGCATGCCGGGGAGGTGGGCTATCTCGCCGCTTCGATCAAGGCCGTGGCTGATGCCCGCGTCGGCGACACCATCACTCTGGTGAACAACCCGGCCAGCGAGCCCCTGCCCGGTTATACCGAGGCCAAGCCGATGGTGTTCTGCGGCCTGTTCCCCACCGACGCGGATCAGTACCCAGATCTGCGCGAGGCATTGGACAAGCTGCAGCTCTCCGACGCCGCCCTGAAATACGAGCCGGAAACCAGCAGCGCCATGGGCTTCGGCTTCCGCTGCGGCTTCCTCGGCCTGCTGCACATGGAAATCGTGCAGGAGCGGCTGGAGCGGGAGTACAACCTGGATCTGATCGTCACCGCGCCATCGGTGATCTACCAGGTGAACATGCTGGATGGCTCGATGATGATGGTGGACAATCCAGCCACCCTGCCCGATCCTCAGAAGCGTGAGTCTATCGAAGAGCCCTATGTGAAGCTGGAGATCTACACCCCCAACACCTACAACGGCACCCTGATGGAACTCTGCCAGGAGCGCCGTGGCGAGTTCATCGACATGAAGTACATCACCACCGACCGTGTGACCCTCCACTACGAGATGCCGCTGGCAGAAGTGGTGACTGATTTCTTTGATCAGATGAAGAGTCGCACCAAGGGCTACGCCTCGATGGAGTACCAGTTGATTGGCTATCGCAAAAATGAGCTGGTACGCCTTGATGTGTTAATCAATTCCGAAAAGGCCGATCCGCTCACAACGATTGTGCACCGCGACAAGGCCTACAATGTAGGGAAGGGACTGGTGGAAAAACTGAAGGAGTTGATCCCGCGCCAGCAGTTCAAGATCCCGATCCAGGCCTCGATCGGAAGCCGCATCATTGCCTCGGAAAGCATCAGTGCCATCCGCAAGGACGTGCTCGCCAAGTGCTACGGCGGTGACATTTCCCGCAAGAAGAAGCTGCTGCAGAAGCAGGCCAAGGGCAAGAAACGGATGAAGGCGATGGGCAAGGTTGATGTGCCTCAGGAAGCCTTCATGGCCGTACTCAAACTCAACCAGTAGGACTGCGCTCCCACCGGATCGCCCCCTGTTGGCAATCCCCTGTCCGCGGTGGGGAACCCTGATGGCGTCGTTGCTGATGCATCGGGATGGAACAGCAGGCACCGTGGAGGACACCATGGGGAGTGCGAAGACGTGCCGGAATCGAGCCATCCGGTGGCTTTGCCCTGCCCCTGGCCATGGGCACAGCCCTGGTGCTGCTGCTGAGTGGACTGTCGATCCAGACCACTGCCCTGCAGGGGCAGGCCGTCCTGGTGGCGGCCAGCCGATCGCGGCAGGCGGAGGATGACCTGGCCTCGGCGGCGGAGCAGCTGGTGGCCACCCTGGTGCAGCAGCATCCCTGCCTGCTGCCTCTGTCCCTGGCGGACTGGTCCGAGAGCGGGCTCAGCTGCACGGATCCGGCCAGTCGGGAGCACTTGATCGCCGCGACCATCGATCTTCCGGATCAGCCGGCCATGGGCTATCGCCTGCTGCACTGGCAGCCCAGCGCTGACCTGGCAGCCGAAGCGCCAGGGTCGGGCGAAAGGCAGCTGGTCCAGACCCTGGAGCTGGAGCTGGCCGGGACCGGAGCCGGCGGGACCTCCCCAAGGGCCCAGTTCGTGGTGACGCTGGCTCAGGACACCGCCACTGAAGCCTGGCGGGTGCAGCGACTGCACGAGCTGGGTCTGCGGGGGACGCAGCGATGAGCCTGCTCGAGACCACCGTGGCCGCCGTGATTGTGTCCGGCGCCGCGAGCTGCTCCCTGCACCTCTGGGGCCTGGGCACCACCTGGAGCCAGCGGATGGATCAGCAGCGCCTGGGTTCCACCCGTCTGGAGAGCGAACTGGTTGCCAGCCTGGCCCGGCTCCACAACGCTGCCGGGCAGATGGATCCCGCACTCCCTTGCCCGGAGGCTGCGGAGCGGGCCCTGGCTCTGCTGACCCAGACCCCGGTGACGGAGGAGGGGGTGCAGCGGACCGTGCAACAGCGAGGCGAAGCTCTGCTGCTGCAGCTGAGCAGCACCGAGCCGCCCCTGAAGCGTCAGCGACTGCTCCATCCGATCGCCCTGGGGCTTTGCAGGAGCCAGCCACGGCAAGCCTTGCCGGCCCCCCCGCCGGACCCTCCCTTGGACCCACCGGTGGATGTCGATCCAGCCACCACAGATCCAGCAGTGACAGATCCAACACCCACAGACCCAGCGTCCACCGATCCAGCGACCAGCAATCCATCAGCGCCTGATGCAGCCGCCAAGGATCCAGGCTCAGCAGGATCTGGCACCGACTTGAGCGCCACCTCGAGCACCGACCTGGCCAGGGGCACCGTCGCCTTGAGTCAGACGACAGCGGGAGGGAACGATGGCACTCCCTGAGCACCGCCTCTGGCCAGAACCGGATCGGAGCGCTCCTGCAGCAGGCTTCAGCCTCGCGGAGCTGCTGGTCACGGTGGCGGTGCTGTTGCTGCTCGCAGCCATGGCGATCGGAGGGGCCCAGGGCTCGCTGGCCACCTTGCGGGTGGAGAGCGCGGCGCGGCGGGTGCTGCTCGGGCTGAGTGAAGGGCGCGCCGGCGCTGAGCGACGTGGTGAACCCTGCGCCCTGAGCCTCACGGCCGATGGCTGGCAGGAGCCTGCGGCGGGCAGCCTGCCGGCCTGCCGGGAGGGGCGCATCGATCTGACCGAGGCCATCGATGGCGGGGCCATCCGCCTGGTCGACAACCTGCCGGAGCTGGTGCGATTCAGCAGCAATGGCCTGGTGCTCGACGGCGGCACCGTGGTGCTCTCCGCCGATGGCACGGAGCTACGCCGCTGCCTGGTGATGGCGCTGCCTCTGGGGGTCGTGCGCCTCGGCCGCTACGGCGGCGATCCCGGAGCCACGCCGATCAGCGACCAGTGCCGACCGGATCCCACCCTGTGACCACCATGCAACGCCTCCGATGCCAGCCATCTCCAGCCACCGCCTTCACCCTGCTGGAGCTGCTGCTTGCGCTCAGCCTGGGCCTGCTCCTGTGTGGCGTGATCGTGCAGGGTCTGCTGGCTGAAGGGCGCAACAGCCAGCGCTTTGGCCGTCATCTCCGGGAGCGCCAGTCGCAGTGGCGCTCCCTCGAACTGGTGCGCCACGACGTGCGGCAGTCCACCGCTGCAGAAGCAGGGCCCGGCGACGCCACCGCCACCTGCGGACTGGCCGGCCGCACGGCGGTTCTGCAGCTGCAGGCGGCCCAGGGCCGGATCACCTATTCCGTCGGGGCCGCGCCGAGTGCGATCTGGCGCGGCCGGGTGCTGATGCGATGCGGTCCCGCCTTCGGGTTATACGGCGAACTCAGCAGCGGTGATGCCCAGAGCCGCGTGGTGATCGATGGGCTGCCCCGGGACGGTGCGGGGTTCACCGCGCGCCTCGATGGCCGTGGCGGCCTGGAGCTCACCCTGCGCCAGGCCTTCGATCTGGCGGAGGGCCGCACCCAGGACCTGGAATCGAAGCTCACGGTGGCGGCGCCCTGAGGCCCCTCAGGCTGCGCTGTCGTCGTGGGCGAAGCGGCTGTCGAGGAAATCGAGTGCCTGGTTGCGCAGGCCGTAATCGATCCGATCCTCCATGATTCCTCGCGGTTCCTGGCCCGCGGGAAGGTGATCTCAAGAATCTCACCGATCTTCGCCGAGGGGCCGTTGGTCATCACCCCCATCCGATCAGCCAGGAACAGCGCCTCGTCGATGTCATGGGTGATCATCAGCACCTCCGGCCGGATCGCCAGGGCCCGGGCGATCGCCACCCGTTGCTTCATCCCACCGGAGAGCTGCGGGATCTTTGTCTCGGCCGCTTCGGTAAGCCCCACCATGGCGAGGTGCTCCCGGTTGATCTCCTTCTTCTCACGCGCCGACAGATCTGGCTTGACCGAATCGATCGCCAGGTAGACGTTCTCGTAGGCGGTGAACCAGGGCAGCAACGCATAGCCCTGGAACACCACCATTCGATCGGGGCCGGACCTGGTGATCCGGTTGCCGTGCAGCACCACCTGGCCATCACTGGGAGTGGAGAAGCCCGAGGCCATGTTCAGCAGGTTGGAGTTGCCGCAACCGGCGCGGGCGATCGCCCGCCCGTTTCGCACCCTGCTGCAGCTGGATCTGGAGCGGCCCGTGGGGCTCGACACCGATCAGCTCGGCAGCTTCGATGGGCGGCGGCCACGGCCAGGGGGAGCGGAGGACGCCTGCCGCCGCAAGGCCCAGTTGGGCATGGACATCCTCGGCCTGCCGCTGGGCCTCGCCAGCGAGGGCAGCTTCAGCTCACACCCGGCTCTGCCCATCCTGGGGCCGGCCTGAAGCTGATGGTGTTCCTGGATCAGGACCACGATCTGGAGATCTGGGAGCGGCTGGAGATGAACCAGGGACTTCCCTGCGGCTGGTGCGGATGGCCCACCTCCCTGGCTCGCGCCGAGCGATTCGGCTGTGTCAGCTGCTCCCACACCGCGGAACGTCCCCGCTGCGTGCGTGGAACCCGCGCCGCCGTCAGGACGATCTAATACGTCGGAATCCCGGCCATGTGCAGGTACACAGCCGGGATAGAAAACGGACCAGATCAGATCAGATCAGAACTTGTGATCGCGCAGGGCTTCCACCTGGTAGATATAGGTGATGATCGAGTAGTCAGCGTAAAACTTGGCTTCGATCTCATGGGTGATCTTGTCGGCCAGCTCGCGGGTGCCAGTGAGCACCTCGATTTTTACATTGGAGAGAGTGTGCGAGACGACTGGATCTCCCGTGGAGCGCACATTGCGACTACCTTCCCCACCAGCTGAATTTACGGTATAGCCGGTGGCACCTGCCGCCTTGATGAGCTTGATGAGTTTCTTGGAGAGGATTTCCTCCGCAACGATCACCAGCTTCCAGACTTGTTGACTCATGACTTTGACCTCCGAGCGGTTGTAGTTGTGAAGGGTTTAAGACTGAGAACTATCTTAAAGACCGAGCATCATCTCGGCAATCCCAATGAAGAGTGGGATGCAGATGGCGATCGCCACCGGCGTGCCGATGGCCGTGGAGGCGCCGATGTAGGCGGAGGGGTTCGCCGAGGGAATGCCAGCGCGCAGCGTTGGCGGGCCCGAGATATCCGAGCTCGACGCGGCGATCACCGCCAGCACAACAGCGCCACCGATGCTGAAGCCCGTGATCTTGTGAATGACAAGACCAAGACCGAAGGCCAGAAAACCGTGCAGGATGGGTGCGATGAAAGCGTAGATGGCAAACCACTGGGCAACCTTGCGCAGCTCATTCATGCGCTGGGCGGCCTCCATCCCCATGATGATCATCAGGATCGCAAGGAAGCCGCGGAACAGAGGGTTGAAGAAGCTCTCATAAACGGGCTCAGGCTTGGTGAGAATGCCAAGGGCCACACCCAGAAGCAGCGATGTGACGGCAGAACTCTGCACGCTTTCCTTGATGATCGGCCAGATCTCGACTTTCTCGGAAGCGTTGCCGGTCTTCTTGCTGAGGTAAACGCTGGCCACCACGATCGCCGTCACCAGGGCCGGGATGTCCATGAAGGGATAGAGGGCCGCCGTCCAGGCTTCATAGGGGATCTTGGCGGAATCCAACTGGGGCAGCACCGCCGCAAGAGTGGAGCCACTGACCGCGCCGAACAGGCCACCGGTGGCCACGGCGTCAGGCACCTTGATGCCTGGCATTTTCCCCAAGGTGTAACGACCGATGAACACGATCACGATACCAAGCGCCACAGCAGCGAGTGCCGGGAGGAAGATCTCGGTGGGGTTGGAATTGCGAATGGCGATGCCTCCGCTCAATCCGATCTTCAGCAGCAGGAAGAAGGTGATGAACCTGTAGATCGAATCTGGAATGGCCAGCTGGCTGCCGAATGAGGCGACGACCATGCCACCAATCAAGAAGCCAAGTGTTGGAGACTGAAGCTGCTTGATGAAGAGTGTAAGAAATTCGGCCAATTGAATCCTCTTGATGTGTTGACGACTAGGACTGCGGAATGTGTAGGTTGTCGAGCAAGACGAGCCAGCCACTGCCAGGCCAGGCCTCGGTGTTGCTATCGGATTGACGGGTGGATGAGGACATCCAAAGCCCGAATCAGGCTCCCTTAGGAATCAAGCATGGGTCACCGTTGCGGCGGTCGGGAGACGTTAATACCCGGGGACGACCACTGGGTGGTTGTGTTCCGCAGGATTGCGGATGCCATTGATAAGGTCAGACAATCAATCCAGTCAATCCTGGCTCTTGAGCCACAAGCACCCGATCTGGATCGGCCACCCTTGTCTGAATCTGGTAGTGACGCGACCCCAATCAGGGATCCAGCTTCCATGAGTACAGGTGGGGAGCATCAGCCTTGACGATCCCAGTCATGGATCACCATCACCTGGGGATCGCCCGACCCTGGCGAGCTGCCTGTCGCAGCTGATCAGCCCGGCAGGATGACGCGGTCGATCACGTGCACGATGCCGTTATCGCAGACGATGTCCGCCGAGACGACCGTGGCGTTCTTCACTTCAAAGGGTTCGACGCTGCGAATTGGTACCGGGGCCCCTTCGAGGCTCTGCCACTCCGGTTGATCGACCAGATCGGCACGGCAAAAGTTGCCGCCCAGCACGTGGTATTTCAGGATGCGGGCCAGCTGGGGCGGATTGTCCACCAGCGTCTGCACGCAGCCGGGCGGGAGGGCTGCGAAGGCATCGTCCACCGGTGCGAACACCGTGAAGGGCCCCGGACTCTCCAACGCAGCGGTGAGGCCAGCCACCTCCACCGCGGTGAGGAGAGTGGCGAAGCAGCCCGCGCTGCGCGCAGTCTCGATGATGGAGGCCATAGGTGTAAGAGGAGGTAACGGATTCAGCGATAGTCCTGGGTCTGGACCTGGGGCAGGCGCGCCTCCGGCCTGAGGAAACGGTCCATCTGCGCCTCGAAGAAGCGTCGGTTGGCCAGCAGGTGCTCCGGATTGGTGTCGTCGAGCGGATAGAGCAGGGCACAGCGCAAGGCCTGGATCACCGCCGAGGTGACGTTGTACATCGAGCGCTGAAAGGTGATGCCCAGCTGAACCAACTGGTCTTCTTCACTGCGGCGGTGCTTGCGGTAGAGCTCCTGCAGGTAGGGGGGCAGGAAATGCAGCATGTCCTGCATCAGCAGGGTGGGGGGGATGCCCGCCGAACCCACCGGAAACACGTCAGCATAGAGAATTCCGTAGTGGAAATCAGCCTGATCGCTCGGCACCTGTCCAGCCTGGGCGTTGTAGCTCTTGGTGCCTCGGAAGGGTGATGTGCGGTAGAACACTGCTTCCACATACGGGAGAGCAGCTTCGTAGAGCCAGGTGAATCCTTCGCTTTTGGGGATGACTTCAATGCACTCCCCATCCACATAGACGTGGTGGTAGATCGGCCTTCCTGCCACCGCAAAGATGCCATTCACCAAAAAGTCCATGGCATCGGGAACGCCCTGGAAGCCACCTTCATCGTAGATGTCGCTCATTTCGAAAAAGACCGGCGCCATCACCTCCCAGAACAGGCCGAGATTGGCGGTGTAGCTGGCCTGCTTGCATTGCTCCAGAAACATCTCTGGGAACAACTTGTACAAGCCCAGCATCACGGGGTTGCGCTTGAAGTAAGCATGGATTGCTCGGTCAGCATTGGCACGGTAGGCCTCCGATTCGAGATAGTCGTTGAAACGCCCCCCCATACCCTGGTGCCAGAGCATGGCCCGCATGCAGGCCTCGGCGAACTCCATATTCACCCGGTCGTGCCAGAGGTGATGGAGTAGCTTGGGCATGCGGAAGGTTTCGCCCTTCTCCATGAAGGCCAGCAGTTCCGGATGCGCCTTCTCTCCACCCCGCCAGATCCTCAGAGACGACTGATCACCCGCATAGGAATTGGGTCGATCCAGATACTCCTGTGAGATCAGGTATTTGAAGGCGGGCAGGGGCTGGAGGAACACCTGCTCAGCGATGTAGAGCAGATCGCGCCAGTAAAAATCCATCGGCACGGCATAGGCCTTGTAGATGCCGATGATCTGCATCAGGTTCTCCGGCGTGTCCGGCAGCATTGAGCCGCCGGCCTCAAGCCGGTGAATCACCTCCGCGTAGGGATGGTTGGAAGGGGGGATCAGGGGGGTGGTGGCCGGGGCGCCGGCCTGAACGGGAGACGTGCTCATGACGGCAGAACGACCGAGGGGGTAGCGGAGGGGGCGGCCGCTGAGACGAGGCCGGAGGGCACCATGGCCAGCGAGGCGGGGGCGATTGAGTTCGGGATGATCAGGGGGCGGACCGCCAGGGCGGCGGTATCGGCCTCGCTCCAGCCCACCAGGGCCGTAGGCCAGATCCCGACAGCGATCACCAGCAGGGTGAGCGCCAGGGCCGGGGCCCTTTCGCTCCAGCAGGTCGACTGCCAGTCGGCGCGCTCGTTATCCAGACGGCCGAAGCCCACCCGGTTGAACAGACGCACGGCATAGACGGCCGTGAAGCCTGAGGCCACCAGACACACCAGGGTGGCGCGGGGGAAGGCGGTCCAACTGCCTTCGAACACCAGCAGCTCGGCAGGGAAACTGGCCAGACCCGGAATGCCGGCGGCTGCCATCAGGGCAACCAGCAACATCCCCAGGGTGAACGGCAGGCCCCGCAGGGGATTGAGCAGACCGGAAAGTTCGGGTATGGAGGAGGTGCCGGTCTTGCGCTCGATCAGCCCCACACAGGCAAACAACAGAGCCAGAATCAGACCGTGCGCCAGGATCTGGGCCACGGCTCCCTGCAGGCTGAGGGGCGTTGCCGCCGCCAGGGCCAGGACCAGCAGACCCATATGGCCAAGCGAGCTGTAGGCCATCAGGCGGCGCATGTCGCTCTGGGCGATGGCGTTGAGGGCGCCATACACGGCACTGATGGCGCCCGCAGCGGCGATCCAGGGCGACCAGCTCACCCAGAGATCGGGCAGATCACCCACCGCGAAACGGAGTAGCCCGTAGGCGCCCAGCTTCGAAACCGCACCGCCCACCACCATCACAACCGGAGTGGGGGCCTGGCTGTAGGTGAGCGGCTGCCAGCCGTGCAGCGGCACCACCGGAAGTTTCAGGCCGAAACCGAGCAGCAGCAGGGCCAGGATCCAGCGCTGGGCGGTGGGGGAGAGATCAGCGTTGCTGAGGTCGTCGTAGCCGAAGCTGAAACCGTTGGCGTTGAACCAGCCAAAGGCGAGCACGCCCGCCAGGAGGGCGAGGCCGGAAACGGCGCCATAGAGGAGGAAACGGATCGCAGCGCCGGCGCGCCGCTCACCTCCCCAGATCGCCACCAGCAGCGTGGTGGGGATCAGCACCAGCTCGAAGGCGAGCACGAACAGCAGGGCGTTGCGGGCGAGGAAGGCGCCCATGACCCCCAGGTTGGTGGCCAGCAACAACGGAAAGAACAGCCGGGGCCGCAGCTGATCAGCCGGTGCCGAGAGGATGGCGGCCGTGGAGAGCAGGCTGGTGAGCAGGATCAGCGGCAACGACAGACCATCCAGCCCGAGATCGAGCTGAAGACCCAGCTGGGGCACCCAGTCTTGATGGAGATCAGCAGGGGGCAGGCGCCAGCACAGCAGACCCACCAGCAGCTGGGCGGCCGTGGCCGCAGCCGCAAGGCTGCGCACCCGTACGGGCTTCCCCTCGGGAAGCAGCGGCAGCAGCAGGCCGGCGGCCAGGGGGAAAGCCAGCAGCAGCAGGAGAACGGAGGGTGCCATCAGCGGAGAGAAACGAAGGGCACGAGGGGCTGGCTGGCCAGCAACCAGGCGGACATCAACAGAACCCCCAGCAGCAGCGACAGGGCATAGGCCTGGGACCGGCCGGAGGTGGTGAGACTGAGGCGCCGGGCGCCTTCGAGGGTGGCTTCACCGGTGACCTCGCTGAACCCATCCACCAGACGCTGATCCGACCAGGCGCTGAGGCGGGCCAGGGTCAGCACCAGCCCCACCACGGTGCGGTGATAGAAGCGCTCGGTCTGCATGTCGTGGGCGAGCCAGTCCTGCAGGCCCCCAAGGGCTGCCGGCAGATGGGCCAGGGGATGGGGCCGCAGATAGAAGAGGGCCGAGAGTCCACCCCCCAGCAGGGTGGAGAGCAGCAAGGGAACCGCCAACGGACCCCAGCCAGGCAGGGGCGTGAGGGCAAAGATGCCGTTCCGCACCAGCAACTGGGGCATGTGCAGCACCAGACCGGTGAGGAACAGCGTGGGCAGCACCATCAACCAGAGCCCTTCCGGAGAGCGGACTGTGAAGGGGGTGGTGCGGCCTCCCCAGATCTGGCCGAAGACCCTGATCAGCCCCGCGCTGATCAATGCATTGGTGAGTAGCACCAGGCCGCTGAGCAGCAGGGGATGGGTACTGGCGGCCGTGAGGGCCAACAATTCCCGCAGCGCGGCAAAGCCGCCGAACGGAGGCAGACCGATCAGGCCGAAGGCACCAACGAGGAAAGCGATGCCCATCAGGGGCCTGCGGCTCCACAGCCCACCCAGCTGGGTGAGGTCCTGGGTGACGTTGCTGATCACGATGGTGCCGATCGACATCAGCATCAGGGCCATCGGCAGGGGATAGACCAGCAGAAGATGGTCGGCAACAGTGATGCCACTCAGTCCCACAGCCACAAACAGCAAACCCAGCCAACTGCTCACCAGGAACGACAGGGCGCGCTTCACATCCACCTGGGCCAGGGCGATCAGGGAGGCCACCAAAGCGGTGGTTCCCCCGACGACCACCAGCACGGCCTGGACGAGCGGGCTGAGTTCGATCAGTGGTTCCAGGCGCAGCAACACCCAGGCACCACCGACCACGACCACCGAATTGCGCAGCACGGTGGAGGGAAGCGGACTCTCCATCGCCTCATCCAGCCAGAGATGGAGCGGGATCTGAGCACACTTTCCCATCGGGCCTGCAATCAGGGCCAGAAGGATCAGGGTGAAGGCCGCCGGCAAGCCATCACCAGAGGCGGCCTGGGCCGCCGCCCAGGCCTGGAGGCCATGGAAATTCCAGGTGCCGGTCATCGGTAGCAGCGCGATCACCCCGGCCAGCAGGATCAGGTCCCCCACCCGCTTGGTGAGGAAGGCATCGCGGGCTCCCTTCACCACCAGAGATTGGTTGTACCAGGTACCAACAATCAGATAGGTACCGAGGGTGAGCAATTCAAGGATCACATAGCTGAAGAACAGCGAATCGGTGAGAACAAGCCCGCAGAGGCCGGCCTCGAAGAAACTCAGACAACCGAAAAAGCGGGGCCAGCCCCAGTCCATTTCCAGATAGGCAATCGTGTAGATCTGCACGAGAACATGCAGGCCTGTGATCACCGTCATCGCAATCAGCGACGGTTCGCTGATGATCCCATCAAAGCCGATACGCAGTCCGGCGGTCGACAGCCAGGTCCAGCTGATCGTCAGAGGTCGATAGAGGGCGGCGGCGCCAGCCGCGGCATTGGAATGCAGGGCGATCAGGGCGAGCACGCTGTGGACGAACGACACGCTCACCATCAACAGGTTGAGGTAACCGCACGGCCTTGGCCCGGTTCGGGCGATCCCGCCCGACGACCAGGCCAGCGAGGCCAGGGCGGCGAGAAGGGGGTAGAGAGGAATGAGCCAGGCCGTCTGAGCCAGGAAGACGCTCATCGCAGGGGAGTAGGGGGAAGGAAAAGCAAGGCAGCCATGGACATCCAGAAGTGGTCAGACATTGGCCAAGGCCCTGGCCACTCTGGAAGCCGCCTGGAGTGATCGGGTGGATGACACATTCAAGCCTGAATGAGGTGCCATGCGGGAGTTATCGACAACACTTCACCCCAGCAAGGTGATCGGGGCCAGGCGAGGAAAAAGGGAGACAGCTTGTTCAGGCCTTTGGCATCGGTTGGACAACGGCAATGATTGGCCGCTGATACTAAAGGGGTGCCGCTTGATCATGGGTGGATTGGCAGCGAGAAAATCCTATGTCTGCATCAAGGATTCGTGATCAGAAGATTTGTGATCAGGTGTCCTGATCACCGCCTGCGCTGAGCGGTGGGACGATAGGGGTTGGTTCCGCGCTCCACCCTTGCCTTGCCCTTCCTGCGGTTGTCGTGTGGCGGCCCGCTCCAGACAGGGGGTGGGTGGTGGCCGGGACAGCCTGATCTGTGCCGATTGCGGTCGGCCGCTTGAAGGGATGGGGGAGAGACCGCCCCGGGGTTTGCGGTGGAACGATGGCCTCATGGCGGCATTCGCGGTTGTGGTGGTCGTGGTATCGATCACCTTGATCACCACGCTCGAACGCCTGGATCCCGCGGGGATGGGACAGCCCACCACCGAGGAACCCGCGTTCCGCTAATCGAGGCCTCGACCACGGCGATCCCGCCAGGTTCTCAGCAGCACCAAAGCCACCCGGGCCACCACGACGAGCACGGCCAGCACCAGCACAACCTGGATCACGTGGGCGAAGGGGGCGATCCGGGCCGCGGCCTGCTCGTAGTGCTCGCCCAGGGTCATGCCGGCCAGGCTGAGAAAGAGGATCCAGATCAGACTGCCGGCCCCGCTCCAGAGCAGGAAGGGCAGCTGAGGCATCAGCTCCAGACCGGCTGGAACCGATACCAGAGTGCGCACCCCCGGCAGGATCCGGCCCCAGAACACCACCGCATGGCCGTGGCGCTGAAACCAGCGGCGACTGCGGGCCAGATCGTTCGGATGGAGGCCGATCCAGCGCCCATGGCGAGCCAGCAGGCGTGCCAGCCGCTCTTCACTGATCAGGCGACCGACCCCGTACCAGAGCCAGGCGCCGAGCAGGGTGCCGCTCAGGCCGGCCACCACCACCGGCAGCAGCGCCAGCTTCCCCTGGGCTACGAGAAAACCGGCGAGCGGCATGATCAGTTCGGACGGAATCGGTGGAACGACGTTCTCAAAGAACATCAGCATGCCGATCACCAGATAGCCCCAGAGCTGGTTGGCCTCCACCGCTGCGCCGATCAGATCCGGGAGCGTTTCGATCAGAGCCTGCACGGCGTGTTCCCGGGGAGGAGCCTTGGGTTCGGGAGCCAATGCCCCGTGCCTGGAGTTTGGCGCCCCAGCGCTGAGGAGCGATCCCAGAATTCAGCTCTTCACAACCTCCGCATGACCGCAGACTCCCGCCCTCCCACGTCCCTGGAGGCGCGATCATCGGCCCGGAGGCCTGGGGCAGGTGGTGTGCGGGTTCTGCAGTCCCGCGGCTTCATCATCTTTCTCACCCTGCTGATTCAGCTGGCCGACTGGCTTTCTTCGACGCAGGTGGTAGTGGGTTATCTCTTTGTCGTTCCCCTTCTGCTGGGAGCGGAGCGTCGCGGACGGGCCGAAGCGATGCGCTATTTCCTGCTCTGTTGCCTGCTGACGCTGATCCCTCTGAAGCTGGGGCTGCACACCGCAGCCTGGCCGGCGTCCCTGGCCTGGCGGCCGCTGGCCTCCCGCCTTCTGGCCTGCCTGGCACTGGGGGTCACCACGGAATTATGTCTCCGTAATCGACGCCTGCACACCCGCCAGCTGGCCATGGAGGTGCGTCTGGCCCAGGCCGATCTTCGGCACGATCTGATCGACACCCTGGCCCACGATCTCAAGACCCCGGTGCTCGGAACTCTGGCCACCGCCCGACTGATGCGCCAGGAGCTTGATCCTGATGGGCTGAACGACCTGCAGCTGCGCGGCCTTGTCGCGATCCTGAGCAGCCAGGAGCGCTGCCTTCGGCTGATCGAGGACCTGCTGCAGATCTTCCGCGCCGATATCGACGGCCTGCCTCTCCATCGAGAGCCCCTGAACGTGATCGGCCTGGCACAGGACGCCATCGAAGCCGTACGCCCCCTGGCAGAGGAACGGTCGATTGTGCTGGAGCTGCGCCTCCCGGCTGGGCAGGACACCCTGACCTGGCTGTGCGATGCCGCCATGGTGCGTCGGTTAATGGAAAACCTTCTTCTCAATGCGATCGGCCACTCCCTCCGCCGCGATGTGATTGCCCTGGTTCTCGTCGCTGTGGACAGTGAACTACGCCTTCAGGTGCTGGATCGTGGTCCCGGGTTTCCTGCAGAGTCCTTGGCCCAACTATTTGATCGTTTCTACCGCGCTGATCCCGATCGACGCGGCAGTGGCCTGGGGCTCTACCTGTGCCGCCAGATCGTGGAGGCTCACCATGGCCGGATCACCGCCACCAATCGCCCCGAAGGTGGAGCCCTGTTCGAGGTCGTTCTGCCGGCAGAGGTGCCATCGTGGCGTGAGGTTGACACCAAGTCTCTTGAAGCTCCTGCTGATTGAAGACGACCAGGCCTACAGCCTCGGGATCGAGACATTCCTGCATCGCCAGGCCTTTGTGGAGGACGTGCGCACCACGGCCGATGGAGAACGGGCTCTGGAGCTGCTGGCCGAAGCGCCCGTGGATGTGGTGATCCTGGATATCGGCCTTCCGGGCCTGGGTGGCATGGAGGTCTGTCGGCGGATCGTGTCAGGTTTCGGGCTGCCGGTGCTGATTCTCACCAGCCAGGACGATGTCAGCTGGGTGGGGCGGCTGTGGGAGATGGGGGCTTCGGGCTATCTCCATAAGGCCGTGGCCCTGGACCATCTGGAGGTGGCCCTACGCAGCCTCAGCCAAGGCGCAAGCTGGTGGGATACCACCGCCACAAGCGCCCTGCGCGAGCGCAATCAGGGTCTGCAGCAGCTGAAAGCCAACGTCATAGCCTTGCCGCCGCTCACCCGCCGGGAGGGGGATGTGCTCGTCTGCCTCGCTGATGGCCTCACCAACAATGAGATCGCTGCCCATCTGGGGATCACATCTGGAACGGTGCGCATCTATCTGCAGACGATCTTTCAGAAGCTTGGGGTGACAAACCGCACCCAGGCTGTGCTCCGCTATCTCGGTCGCTCTGAGGAGGGCGTCAGGGTCTGAACCCAGCGCTGCAAAGGTTCAAGGCTCCATGATCCCCGGCTCAGAGGATCTGGTCGAGGAAGCGGCGCGAGCGCTCATGGCTGGGGGCTGTGAAGAAGTCTTCAGGCTCGGCTTCCTCCACCACCCTCCCTTCCGCCATCAGCACCACCCGACTGGCCACCTGCCGGGCGAAGCGCACCTCGTGGGTCACCACCACCATGGTCATCCCTTCGCTGGCAAGGTTCTGCATCACATCCAGCACCTCCCGCACCATCTCGGGATCAAGGGAACTGGTGGGTTCATCGAACAGCATGATCCGCGGTTCCATGCAGAGGGAGCGGGCGATTGCCACCCGTTGCTGCTGGCCGCCCGAAAGTTGACCGGGATACTTCTGGGCCTGTTCGGCGATACCGACCCGCTCCAGGAGTTGCAGGGCCTGACGACGCACCTGTTCGCGGGAACGACGGCGCACCAGCACCGGCGCCAGCATCAGATTGTCGAGCACCGTGAGATGGGGAAAGAGATTGAATTGCTGAAACACCATGCCCACCTCACGCCGGACCGTATCGATCTGCTGCAGATCGTCCGTGAGGGCGATGCCATCCACCTCGATCGTGCCCTTCTGGAAGGTTTCCAGGGCGTTGAAGGTGCGCAGAAAGGTGCTCTTGCCCGACCCCGATGGCCCCATGATCACCACCACCTCCCCCCGCCGCACTGAGAGATCAACGCCGCGCAGGGCGTGAAAGCCATTCGGGTACCACTTCTGCACTCCCCTGGCCTCGATCATCAGGGGCATGGACCGGCCGTCGCCCTGAGGATTCGGGGTGTCCAGAGATTGCGGCAGCGGTGGAGTCATCGGAAAGGCACCGAAGCGGTGAAGGATGGGGGGAGAGCCGAGAGGCTGATCTGGGCTGCTGGCTCAGGGTGCATCAGCGAATGCTGGAAATGCGTCAGCGGGAGCTGCCGGTGATGTGGGGATCCAGGCGACGTTCCAAGGCCCGGCTGCCCAGGCCCAGAGCTGCGCAGCAGATCCAGAACAGCACCGCCAGCGTGAGATAGACCTCACCGTTGCGGCCCAGGAAGGCGGGGTTGGCCATCACCGTGCGGGCGATGCCGAGCAGTTCCATCAGGCCGATCAGCGAAAGCAGTGTGGTGTCCTGCAACAGAGAGATGAACTGCCCAACCATTGCCGGCAGGGCCACCCGCAGGGCCTGCGGCAGCACAACCCGCTGCATCGCCAGCCAGTAGGAGAGCCCCAGGCTGCGGGCCGCCTCAAGCTGTCCGCCAGGCACCGCTGCCAGACCGGCCCGCACAGCTTCCGCCAGGTAGGCCGCGGCAAAGAGGGTGAGCACCCAGGCGGCCCGCCAGACCCGATCGGCAGTGAGCACCCCGGGGAGCAGGAATCCGAGGATGTTCTGGCCCAGGAACAGCAGGGTGATCAGTGGCGCCCCGCGGATGAACTCGATGTAGAGCACCGATCCCCAGCGCAGCAGCGGCAGCTCGCTGCGGCGCCCCAGGGCCAGGAGCACCCCCAGGGGGAAACAGAGCAGGATCGCCAGGCTGGCTTCCACCAGGGTGAGCAGCAGGCCACCCCAGGCGGTGGGATGCACATCGATCAGGCCGATGCCGCCGTTGATCAGGCCAAGCCCCACCAGATAGAGCACGGGCCAGAGCAAGGGCACCAGGCGCAGCACCGGTGGAGGCAGTCGCCGTCCCCAGCGGCCCGCCAGCCAACGCAGGGCCAGCAACAGGGCTGCCAGGCCCCACCAACGGCCGGCGATCGACGCCGACAGCTCCAGGAACCAGGGTGTCCAAAGGGCCAGGAAGGTCAGCAAGGCTGCGGCAATGCGGTCGTTACGGGGCCAGAGCTCGCCCCTTCGATCGGCGCGGGGGTAGGCGCGCAGCAGCCCCCAGCTGAGGCCGGCGGCGGCCGAGAACAGGGTCGTGATCAGCCAGAGCCGCCACTGCTCGGCCTCCGGGTAGCGCCCCACGGCGAACAGGGTGCTGTTCAGCCGGATCACCGCCCACTCGGCCTGGCTGAAGGCCCAACGCAGGAAGCCCGCCCCTGCCAGCAGCAGCAGGGTGATCAGGCCGATGCTGAGGGCTCCGTCGGCGGGGCTGGAAAACAGCTCGCGCCGCAGCCACAGCAATGCGGAGCGGGACGGATTGGCGGCGGAGCGCGCCGGATGGGCGGGGGAGTGAGTCATCAGCGCTCCTTGATCTGAACGAGGTGATTGAGCCCGTTCATCAGCGCCGAAATCAGCAGATCCAGGATCAGATACGCCCCCATCAGCAGCACCACCACCTCCACGGCACGACCCGTCTGGTTGAGGGTCGTTTCGGCCACGGAATAGAGATCGGCGTAGCCCACGGCCACCGCCAGCGACGAATTCTTGGCCAGGGAGATGTACTGGGTGTTGAGGCCGGGAATGATCACCCGCAGCGCCTGGGGCAGCACGATGCGGCGCAGGGTGGTGAACCAGCGCAGCCCCAGGGAGGCCGCCGCCTCCCACTGACCCCTGGGCACGGCGGCGATGCCACCGCGCACCACCTCGGCAATGAAGGCCCCCGAATAGATCACCAGACCCGTGATCAGGGCGGAGAACTCCACCGACAGCCGCAGGGGGGCCTGCCAGACGCCATTGACCAGCTGGGGCCCGGCCCAGCGCAGACCCTCAGCGAAACCGGCCACATAGAGCCCCGACTTGGCCAGCACCACACCCGGAATCTGCAGGGCAGCCGTGCCGTTCGGCAGGGTCAGGAACACCACGAAATACCAGAACACCAGCTGCAGCAGCAGCGGGATGTTGCGCACCACTTCCACGTAGGTCCGCACCAGGGCCCGCAAGAGGCCGTTACTGCTGAAGGCCGCCATCCCCGCCGCTGTCCCCAGCAGGGTGGCCCCCACCAGGCCGGTGAGCACGGCGCGCAGGGTGTTCACCAGCCCTGCCAGCAGGCCCCGCCAGTAGGGCATGGCCGCATCAAAGGGCAGCAGCGATTCGGCAATGTCAAAGCTGGCGGGCTGCCCGAGCCAGCGCCAGCTCAGCAGCATCCCCGCCGCCGTGAGGTTGCGGATCAGATTGCCCAGCAGAAAGGCGATCAGCAGCAACACCAGCAGGGCGACCAAGATCTGGATCACCCAGGGCAACACCCGGCGGTTGCGCCACCAGGCGATCGTCACCGGCTGGCGCGGTGGGGGCTCGGCCGCCGGCATCAGCGGAAGGGGGGCGAGTAGATCAGGCCGCCATCCTTCCACTGGCGATTGAGGCCGCGATCCAGCTTCAGCCTGGAGCCAGGACCGACATTGCGATCAAAGATCTCGCCGTAGTTGCCGCTCGCCTTGATCGACTTCACCACGAAATCAGCCGGCAGACCCAGCTGGCGGCCGAAATCCCCTTCCACACCCAGGAAGCGGCGCAGGTCCGCCAGGTTCGCACTGGCCTTGGCCTCGGCGAGCTTGGCGTCCACGTTGGCCTGGGTGATCCCCAGTTCCTCCGCCTGCATCAGGCCGTAGACCGTCCAGCGCACGGCATCGGCCCAGACCGGATCGCCATTGGTGGTGGCGGGGGTGAGGGGCTCCTTGCTCAGCACCTCCGGCAGCAGGGTATGGGCGCTGGGATCGGGGAAGCTGGTGCGCTTGCCCGCCAGCTGCGAGCGATCGGAGGTCACCGCCACGCAGCGCTTACCCAGATAGGCGGCGTAGGTCTGGTCACTGGTCTGGAACTTGATCGGCGTGTAGGGCACCTTCAGCTCGCGCATCCGGTCGGCCAGGTTGAGCTCGGTGGTGGTGCCGCTCTCCACGCAGATCGGCTTGCCAGCCAGATCTTTGAGACTGTTGATGCCACTGCCCGTCGGCGCCATCACCCCCTGGCCGTCATAGAAGGTGGTGGGGCCGAAGCTGAGCCCATTGCCGCCAGCCGAGTCGCGACTCAGGGTCATGGTGGTGTTGCGCGACAGCAGATCCACCTCACCGCTTGCCAGGGCCGCAAAGCGTTCGGTGGAATTGAGATCGCGGTATTCCACCTTGGAGGGATCACCCAGCAGGGAGGCTGCCACCGCCTTGCAGACGTCCACATCGAGGCCGCTGTAGGCACCGCTGGACTCGACGAAGCTGAAGCCGGGCAGCTTGCCCTCGACCCCGCAGATCAGCCGCCCGCGCGCCTTGATCTGAGACATCTTCGGGCTTTCCAGACCGGTGGCGCCCTCCGGAGCGCAGGCCGTGAGCAGAGGAAGGCCCGCCAGCAGGGCCGTCACGGCCAGACCCAGGCGCCTAGAGCCCAGGCCGGGAGCCTTCCCAAACAGGGGTCGGACCGCCTTGGCAACGGTGATGGAGCGCATCAGGGGCCGGAAACTCGCCGGATCTTCTCACGCATTCCCCCTACAGCAGGTTCAGCCGCTGCGTTGCTCGCGCCAGCGCAGCATCTGCCAGACGAGAAAGACCAGCACCAACGGCAGCACGGCTGCCACCACCACGAAGCGGAACGGATCCGCCATGGCGGGGGCGCTGTTGCTGAGGATCTGTTCAGTGAGGTAGAGGCCGTAGAGCAGCACAAGGATGCCGCCCTCCAGCCGCGTGATCACCCCCTGGGTCCAGAAGATCGGCAGGCAGGCCAGGGTGGTGAGCACCATGATCGGCAGATCGCGGCTGATCATCACCGGATCCACCCCCAGGCCGCGGCCGCCGGACACCGTGGCGCAGATCCCGAGGATCAGGAACTGGTTGAGCAGGTTGCTGCCCACCACATTGCCGATGGCCAGATCGGTCTTGCCGCGGTAAGCCGCCACCACCGAGGTGACCAGCTCCGGCATCGAGGTGCCCGCCGACACGATCGTCAGGCCGATCACGGTATTGCTCACCCCGAGGCCCACAGCGGCGGCGGTGGCTCCATCCACCAGCAGCTTGGATCCCCCCACCAGCAGCAGCAGTCCCGCAGCGAGCCGGGCGATGGCCACAGGTGTGGAGCTGGCCTCGTTCTCCTCCATCCCATCGGCCGACTCCTCCGGGTGTTCGCTGGCCGTGCGACTTTCCCAGACCAGATTGATCACGGTGCCCACCAGCAGGGCGACGCCGGCCTGCCAGGTGAGGCGACCGCCGGAGGCCATCCCCCACACGGCCATCGACACCCCCAGCAGCAGAGGCACATCGCGGCGCACCAGCCGACTCTGGACGCGCAGTGGCATCACCAGGGCACTGCAGCCGAGCACCACCAGCACGTTGAAGATGTTGCTGCCCACCACGTTGCTCACGGCCAGGGCATCACCGCCGGCACCTCCCTGCAGGGTCGAGAGCAAACTCACGAACAGCTCCGGGGCGCTGGTGCCGAGCGACACCACGGTGAGGCCAATCACCAGCTGGGGAATGCCCAGGAGCAGGGCCACTGCCACCGAACCAGCCACAAACAATTCACCGCCGCCGAAGAGCAGAAGGATGCCGCCGACGATCTGCAGGGAACTGATCAGGAAGGGCATAGCAGCCGCGGCCATGGGGCCATGCAGTGCGGCGATTCTGAAGGGCGTCGCTCCTCGATTCCATCAGCAGCTCTCATGCACCCAGAGCCGCTTCTAGATTATGGATTGTGCAAAGTCTTCGGCCGGGCAGTCCCGACCACGAGGACAACCCTCAAGATCCAGCAGCCGATGGAGCAGTCGATCGAACCCGTGGCCCAGGCAGAACCCGAGGGGGGCAGGCCCTGCTCCATTGCCCACGTCATCGCACCGGCAAGGGTTCTGCGCGGTCCAGGGGCGTGGCTGGACTCCCTCGACGCTGTGGCGACCCTGACGCGCCGGCCCCTGCTGCTGGGCCGCAGCAACGCCACCCAGTCCCTACGCGCCTCCCTGCTGGTGGATCTTCAGGGTCATGGTTGTGCCCCCACCTCTGCGGAGCTGCAGCACGACTGCTGCGAAGAGGATCTCGAAACGATTGCGCTCCAGGCCCAGGCCGCCCGCTGTGACGGCGTCATCGCCGCTGGAGGCGGCAAGGTTCTCGACGCCGGCAAGTTGCTGGCCGATCGTCTCGGTCTGAGCTGCGTCACCGTTCCCACCAGCGCCGCCACCTGCGCGGGCTGGACAGCCCTGGCCAATCTCTACTCCCCCACTGGAGCCTTCCAGGGTGACGTAGCGCTGCAGCGTTGCCCCGATCTGCTGGTGTTCGACCATCGGCTGGTGCGGCAGGCGCCGCTGCGTACCCTCGCCAGCGGCATCGCCGATGCGGTGGCCAAGTGGTACGAGGCTTCGGTGAGCAGCGGTGCCAGCCAGGACGGTGTGACCCAGCAGGCCGTGCAGATGGCGCGGGTACTGCGTGATCAGCTGCTGCTGGAGGGTGTGGAGGCCCTGGCCCAGCCGGGCGGTGCCGCCTGGGACCGTGTCGCCGAGGCCTGCGGCCTCACCGCTGGCCTGATCGGTGGCATCGGCGGTGCCCGCTGCCGGACAGTGGTGGCCCATGCCGTTCACAACGGACTCACCCAGCTCCGGGCCAGCCACGGCGCCCTCCATGGCGAGAAGGTTGGGTTCGGGATTCTGGTGCAGCTGCGGCTTGAGGAGGTGGTGGGCGGCAGCCAGCTCGCCGCCCAGGCGCGCCGCCAGTTGCTGCCGTTCTTCCGCGCCCTCGGCCTGCCGGTGACCCTGGAGGATCTGGGCCTGGCCGGAGCCAGCCTGGTCGATCTGCAGTCGGTCTGCGCCTTCGCCTGCCAGGAGGGTTCGGATCTGCACCATCTGCCCTTCCCCGTTGGCGAGGAGGAACTCCTCGCAGCCTTGGTGAGCACCACGGTGTGCCGGGCGCTGGCAACAGATCGGCTGTCAGCTGAGCGGCCGTCAATGTGACCCAGCTGCTGAAGCCAGCGGCTGGTGCCGTCGGGGGGGAAGCGCTGCTGCAGCAGGCGGCGCTCAACCTTCTGGATCCCGAGGGGCGTTCCCTGGCCTCTTCAGTGCAGTGGTGGTCGCTGCCTGGTCTGGGGGATGACGGCATGGCCTGGCCCGTGGCGGTGCTGGGGCAGGGGCCGCCCCTGCTTGCTCTCCACGGCTTCGACAGCTCCTTTCTGGAGTTCCGGCGATTGGCGCCGTTGCTGGCCAGGCGGCACCGTCTCTATATCCCCGATCTGTTCGGCTTCGGTTTCAGCCCCCGCCCATCCAAGGGGGATTATTCCCCCCGCGGTGTGCTTCTCCATCTTGAGGCGCTGCTGGAGCGCATCGCTTCATCCAGTGCAGCAGGTTCTGATGCGTCGATCAGCCTGATCGGGGCCTCCATGGGTGGATCGGTGGCGGTGGAGCTGGCGCGGCGCCACCCGGCTCGGATCGATCGCCTGCTGCTTCTGGCTCCAGCCGGGCTGACGGGAAGACCGATGCCCCTGCCGCCCCTGCTCGATGGCCTGGGGGTGCGCTTTCTTTCCCTCCCAGAGGTGCGCCGTGGGCTCTGCCGCAGTGCATTCGCCCAGCCGGACCGAGATGTGGGAGAACCGGAGCTGGAAATCGCCTCCCTGCATCTGCGCACTCCTGGCTGGGCAGAGTCGCTGCGTCGCTTCGCGCGCTCCGGCGGCTTCGCCGGCTGCGGCCAACCCCTGCCGCATCAGCCCATCCGGGTGCTCTGGGGCGCCGACGACCGCATCCTGAGGTCACCGCAGAAACGGGCTGCCCTGGCTCTTCTTGGCGATCGGATTGTGGAGCTGGAGGCCTGTGGCCATCTTCCCCACATCGATCAACCCCTGCAGGTGGCGGACACCTGGTGGTCCATGGTCGAGACCCCATCGCTGCGCAGGGATCCAGAGCAGCCCATGCAATCCAGTTCAGAAAAGCAGCCCGTGGGTGACCCTTGATGAGCAGCACGTCTCCCCTGCCCGAATCCCCCCAGGATCCCCCTACTCCTGCTCCCCCTTCCGCAGGGGCGGCCAACGCTCCAACCGAGAAGGAGTCCGGTCCTGTCATGCAACTGATCGCCACCGGTCTGCAGCTCTGGATCCGGCAGCAGTGCGAGTCGATCGAGAGCCTCGATCTTCAACTGGAGGGCTCGGCCCTGCAGCTGCTGCGCGGCCGCCTCAGCGGTGTGCGGCTGATGGCGCGGCGGGTGCGCTACCAGGATCTCGAAATCGAACTGGTGGAGCTTCGTGCCGACCCGATCCGGGTGGCCGTCGGCAATGTGCTGAAGGGGCAATCAGTCCAGCTGGAGGATCCGTTCGGAATTCGTGGCCAGGTGGCCTTCACCGCTGAAGGGCTCTCCCGTTCCCTCAGCCGGCCCCAGTGGCGCTCCCTCGGCGACTGGCTTGGCGAGCAGCTGCTCGGCCTGGTGCCGCTGGTGCGGCTGCGGATCCAGCAGGACCGGCTGGTGCTGGCCGCCCAGGCGGTGGGTCAGTCCGGGCTGCTCGAGCTGGAGACTGACCTGCAGGCTGTAGGGGGCACCGTGGAGATCCGTGCCGTGGACAGTGGCATCCGGGCACGCCTGCCGATGGACCCCAACATCACGATCGAGCGCGCCAACCTCGAGGGGGGCATGGTGCAGCTCCACGGCCGGGCGCAGGTCTCACCCTGAGCGGTTCCACACGACTGGCCCATCCACGCACCGACAACCGGCAGGCTGATGCCTAACCCCACGCTGGCTCAACCCGGCGGATGAAACTGCTGCATCAACAGGCCTCGCTGATATTCCAGAGACAGGCCCTCGAGATGGGAACGGGCCTGCTCGTGCAGGCGTGGATCCACCTGATCAAGCACATTGCCCGTTGGCACCTTCATGCGCAGCACCAATCCCAGCGCATCAAACAGTCGGACCTGGTCGCTCTGCCAGCCCTGGTAGTCAGCGGCAAGGGCCATCAGAGCATCCGCTGAGGCAGCCCCATCGTCGACTTCAGCCCGCATGGCCTGCACCTGAGCCAAGCGCGCCGATGTGACCAGCGCATGGGCTGCGGCGAGGGCGGCCAGGGCATCGCTCACTTCCCTTTTGAGTACGGTCATTTCCCTGTTGAGAACGGCGTTCTCCACCGAAAGCGGTTCCCGCAGGGCAGGGCATTGGGCGGCGGCAGGCGAGATGGCCTTGGTCAGGGAGCCCACTGGCAACGACGCCGGACCCGTCGGGGGTGGAGGCGGATCGAGGGCTTCTCCCCAGGCGAGCAGCACCCGGCCAAGGCGGCGGCGTAGTCCACGCAGCGGACCGGGAATGGGGTTCCGGATGGCGGAGGGCATCGGACGTCTTTGGCGATGGAGCTTCTGGATGGTTCCAATCTGACCGGTTTCGCCGAAGGATGACCAGGGCGGGGAACCCCCAAGCCCCGAACCGATCAGCCAGCTCTGAACTCATGGCTGAGTGTCGATCGCTGGGAGGCTCTCGGCCTTGGCATCGGCTGTGGCTTCTGAGTTGGAACCACCGGCCCTGGAGCAGACACGATTACGGCCCTGCCGCTTGGCCCGGTACAGGCAATCGTCAGCCTGGAGGATCAGGTCTCGAATTCGGCTGCCGCCGGAGGGCACCAGACTGGCCACGCCAAGGCTCACGGTCACATGGGGGGCCGTGGGGGACGCCGCATGGGGCAGATGTTGCTCCTCCACGCTATGGCGAACCCGTTCCGCCAGTGCGCAAGCGGGCGCAAGTGCGGTTTCCGGCAGCACGATGGCAAATTCCTCGCCGCCATAACGGGCAATCAGATCGCTGGAGCGATTCACCGCCGAGGCCATGGACCGAGCGATCGCGATCAGACAATCGTCTCCGGCCCCGTGGCCGTAATGGTCGTTGTAGTTTTTAAAGTGATCAACATCCAGCAGGATCAGCGCCAGGGGCAAGGATTGACGTTGGCAGCTGTTCCATTCGTGCTCCCCAAGTCTGTCGAAGGCTCGTCGATTCGCCAGGCCAGTGAGGGCATCGTGGAAGGCATAGCGTGATAGGAGGTTGGCCTGCTGCTTCAGTCGAAGCTGGGTGCGTACCCGAGCTTTCACTACGGTATGATTAAAGGGTTTCGTAATGTAATCCACAGCGCCAAGATGCAGGCCGCGGGCCTCCTCTTCCGGATTGTTCATCGCCGTAATGAAGATCACTGGAATGTCCTGGGTGGCCTGATTGCTCTTCAGCCGGCGGCATACCTCAAAGCCGTCCATATCCGGCAGACGGACATCCAGAAGGATCAGATCGGGTGGATTCATCCGGACAGCCTCCAACGCCTCAGCGCTGCCTCCAGCCGTGCTGATGATGCCTTCGTCCTGGAGCACCGTTGTCAGAAGCTGACGATTGAACCGCTCATCGTCGACGATCAGAATCCGCGGTGGCAGCTGCGGACTGTTTAGCGGGTCGCACATCACATCAGATGCCTACAGGTCGGATCGGTCTCTAGGGCCTGGGTTGCTGCGGATACCGGGACGGACAGACGTCGCGTTCGAGCAAAAACACATAGGGCTGAGCCACACCCTTTTCGTCCATGATCCCAAGGATGCGGTCGTTGTCGATGCGGCGGAAGCAGTCAATGATTGGGAGGGAGTCGTAGACCATGGCGGCACTCACCTGCCCACGGCACTCCACCATCCGCAGCCGTGCACAGCTGTGCTGAGTGGCCAGCAGGGCTGTGGTCATCTGCAGGGCCGGCCTCCAGAATGGTGCCTTGAGAAAGGGCATCCGGCGAAGGCTTCGCATCGCCAAAGGGTTGGGCACTACCCGCACGATGCCACCGCGAGCGCCCCGGAACAGCAGCGGATGAACCGTTTCCGCATCCACGAACTCCTTGCCATACCAACCGGAGGCCTCGAGCCAGCCGTCCATCGGATGACCCGTGCGAATCTCGGCTCCGCGCCAGAGGCCGATCAGGGCGGCAGCGTCGACCGGCGCCAGAGAATCGAACCAGTTCAGAGCGTCTTCCGTGCTGGCCTGGCGGCTCTCGAGAATCGCGCTTGGCGCGCTGGCGGTTGCGGTCACAACGGTGTTCAGAGGTTGGGGGAGTCGATGTTCAGGCGCTGGGCCGGAAGAACGTCAAGGAAATGACAGAGATGCAGCATGGCCGTCCGGTCAAGAGGAGGGTAGGTGGATGAAGCAGCGATTGGATATCCGCCCTTTGCGGCCGGTCGACATCGCCCATGTGACGGCCTGGGCTCGCGCCGAAGGCTTTGCACCTGGTCAGGGAGATGTGGCGATCTACCGCCACACCGACCGGCAGGGATTGTGGCTGGGTTGGCTGGGAGAAGAGCCGATCGGCTGCATCGCGGGGGTGCGCTACAACTGCGCCTACGGATTCATCGGTCTGTTCCTGGTCCGACCAGCCTGGCGTGGCCAGGGCTATGGACTGCAGCTCTGGCGCCATGCCATGCACCATCTGGCCGACGTGCCCTGCATCGGCCTGGAGGCCGCCACCGATCGCATTGCTGATTACGCCGGCTGGGGGTTCCATGCCGCCTCTCCGACCAGTCGCTGGAGCCTCCTGTCGGCAGGACAACCGAAACCTTCCGCACGGTGGCGGCAAGGGACTGGGGCGGCGCTTGCGCTGGTGGGCGCTGACGCTGTTCACGACGCAGCCGTGGTGGCCTACGACGCGCGCCACGCCCCCAGCCCCCGCCCTCACTTCCTGCGCGACTGGCTGCACCATCCAGCCGGAACAGTGCGGGCCCTCATCGATGGGCAGGGCTGCTGCCATGGCTTCGGGCGGATCAGGCCCTGCCTGTTGCCCACCTCAGAAGGCTGGCGCGTGGGTCCGTTGATCGCGGACACGCCCGCACTGGCAGAGGGGTTGCTCCGTGGCTTGCTCCTGGAACACCCGGGGCAGGTGCTGATCGATGCCCCCCAGGTCAATGCCGCTGCAGCGCAGTTGTTGGCGGGACTCGGTTTCGACAGGGTGGGACAGACCCTGCGCATGTATCGCGGACCACGTCCGCAGCTCCCGCTTGAGGAAGTCTTCGGGCTGGCCTGTCTGGAGCTCGGCTGATCGGCTCGGCAGGATGGATCACGGTTGTCCGCAACACGGCTGCCTCGCTGCTGGGGGAACTCCCTGCCCATTGGTTTGACTGCCCAAGGGCGGGGCACTGGCTGGCATCTGGCGCAGATAGGCGGCCACCGGCAGCCGTTGGGTCTGGTTGTAGCCCACGGGAAGCCACAGATCTCCAAGCGCGGAATTGAAGTGGATCTCCCAGTGATACAGACCGGTGAAGGCGCGCGGATCGTCGCGCAGCAGGGCGGCGTAGTGGAGAACGGCGCGCCCGTAGTTGTCGCTGTTGTTGTACCCCCAAAGCCCCCGACGAATGTCCTTGAGGCCACCGCGGCGCACCAGATAGCGGGCCGCCGCTCCGATGGCATCGTGGGGATTGCGGATGTCACCCTTGCCGATCCCGGGTTCGGCCCAGGTGGTGGGCAGGAACTGCATCGGGCCCCGCGCGTCGGCCACGGAGATCCCATCGATCCGGCCCATTCCCGTTTCCACCAGGTTCACAGCCGCCAGCACCTCCCACTCAATGCCCGTGGCGGCTTCCGCCTCGCGGTAGTAGCGCAACAGCGCCTCCGCCGGCTCCGGAGCAATGATCCGCCAGGCCGGCAAGGTGGCCGAGCCGCGGCCCCCGCTGTGCATGGCCAGAAACTCGCGCCGCGCCGCCAGGTGGTGATCGAACACACCTCGCCAATCGGCGCTGAGTCGATTCCGCACCGCCTCGGCCCGTTGCGGCTGGTGAGACAGGGTGCGGTAGATGACCTGTTGTTGATGGCCCAGTGCCGGGAGATCAGAGGCATCGGTGTGGTCCGAACGAAGGGCCACCTCCACTGCCATCAACAGGTCGGCCAGCGCCTGGGGGGTCTCCGGAACCAGGGGGTAGTGGCGGCCATCCGCCGCCCGGGGCAGGGCAGGATCGATCGGCAGTGCAACAGCCGGGGGGGCATCCTCTGTTGTCACGTCCGTCATTGGTTCGGGAACCATGGCCGCCAGGTGGTGAGGCAACCGTCGCTGGAGCTGAACACCACCGAGCAACGCCAGTCCGCCCAGCAACAGAAACAGGAACCGACGCAGAGGCTGCCGCATGGAGGATGGGGCGATTGCACCATGGCGACCCTATCGGCAGCAGCACCCCCACCCCCACGTCCTTGATGGCCGGAATGTCGTCCACTCTTCTTCGACTCCCTCTGGGTCGGCCAGGCCTGAGGGTGATGGGATGGGCGGGGATCGACCCCCAGGCTTTCGCAGTGGATGACTTCCTGCTGTCGTGAAGGTCAACGTCCAGAAGCTTGGACGCTAGGCCTTGTGATATGGACTGCCCTGGAGAATGCTCTGGGCACGATAAATCTGCTCGATCAGAATAAGTCGTGCCAGCTCGTGGGGAAACGTCATCGGCGAGAGGCTGAGAATCCTGTGCGCCCTTGCCTTCAGGTCAGCATCCAGTCCAAAGGCTCCGCCGATCACGAAAGCGATCCGGCCCGAGGCCATGGCATCGAGACCATGGGCCCAAGCGATGGAATCCAGCGCGCTGCCCTCTTCACTGAGAGCCAGCATGATTTCCTCCGGTTGCAGGATCGCGAGGATCTGATCCCGCTCACGGGCGGGGATCGAATCCTTCACTTCATGGATCACCAATCCGGGCAGCCGTTTGCGATAGGTCTCTAATCCTTCGCGAATCCAGGGCTTACGGATCTTGCCCACGGCGATCACCCGCAATCGGGAGGGGTTGAGCACCATGGCGCCAAGGGATAGATCATCAACCTAGACGTTACTGCCAGCCAGCGATTTCGCGGACGCGGACGTTCTCTGAACACAGCCGTGCCTTGAGAGGAAGTCACATGTTGGCAACGATAAACATGCCCACTGATACAGACGAAGCAGGCCGCTGTGCCGGAGACCACAGCATCAGTATGGCAACATCGAGAGAGCAGAAGAGTCAGATGCCAGCCAGATTTGTTCCGATGATCAAAAGGGCGAATCAATCAGGCTCCGTGAAGAGCATTGAATCCTCTGAGTCAATGCCCATATTCAACAACGATTCAGATCGTTGACCGACCCGTTCGCGACGGCCCAGATCTCGGGCTTGCCAAGTCACAAGAATCGCTGCGGCGCTCCAGGGACGGGGTTGCCTTTGGCTAATTTTGTGCAAAGGTAGACCAGCGCTCTTGACTCTCCTCTGTGATCGGCTCGCGATTCTGGATTGCAACTCTACTCGTCGTTGCCAGTTACTTTCCTGCAAGTCCGGCCCTTTCTGGCGTGCCTGTTCGCCTGAGTACTGGCTCTGGGGTATGGAGCAGTGACCGCGAAGACTTTGAGACTTTTCTCAGGGATGGCCGGACTTCGGATCGCGGCATTGCCTCCCTTGTGCGCAAGTCTGGATGGACGGCGGACGAGGTTCGTGCCGGTTTCCTTCGTCTCTATTCGGTCGATGTCGCAGGCCTTGCCCGGTTCCTCAACTCCGAGCCCGGTGTGATCTTTCTCAAGAATCAGACTCGTAGCTACATCCCTTACGCCAGCCTGAGCGAACATCGCGTTGAAGCCCTGCGTTCCGCGATTCTCGCTGATGCCGCTGATGGCGAGATCTCTGCCGCTGGAATCCTGGCCACTCTCCCCACGGACTTCCGGCTCGCCCGGCTTGGTGGTTACGACGGTGTTCAGAATGTCTGCGCCGAGTTGCGGTGCGAGGGGAGTGAGCAGTGCACCTCTCTGCTCTCTTGGTATATGTTCCTGCCGGCGTGTCTTGAGGCCAATGCCATGGCGACGGCAGTCGATGAAATTGACTTCAGCCCACTGGAACCCAACCGCAACCGTCGCCCTCGCTGACTGCCAACATCCAGCTGGTCGCGGCTGGTCAATGGTGTCGAAGCTGTCGCCGAGACGCCTCCCTCCACGATGAGATGGGCTGTCGTTCCCTTCCATCCTGCCTAGGAGCCTGTCGCTCATAGAACCACGCGCGACACTCCACAGACGCCCATAAATCTGCCCAGATCCCAGTGACTGCAATAGATCTGGACGAGAGAATGGGGCATGCAGAAACGCAAGACCTTTCGCCCCTGGCAGCCGGATCAGACCACCTTGCTGCCTCCCTCGCCGCGTGAGTGGCTGGCCGATGACCATCAGGTGTATTTCCTGCTGGATCTGGTGGATGAGCTGGATCTCTCGGAGATCCTGATTCCCGCTCAGGCCAAGGATCCCCGCGGGGAGAAGGGGTTTGACCCGCGGATGATGACGATGTTGCTGCTCTACGCCTACTGCGTGGGGACGGTGTCGTCCCGCAAAATTGAGCGCGCTTGCTACGAGGATCTGGCCTTCCGGGTGCTGACCGGCAATCAGCAGCCCGATCACAGCCGCATCAGTGAATTTCGCCGCCGCAATCTCGATGCGCTCAAGGGTCTGTTTGTTCAGATCCTGCGGCTCTGCCAGATCGCGGGGATGGTGAGCCTGGGCCATATGGCCCTCGACGGCACCAAGGTGCAGGCCAATGCCAGCAAGCACAAGGCGATGAGCCATGAGCGGATGCTCAGGGCGGAGAAAGAGCTGGAGAAGGAGATCAGCGCCCTGCTGCGCAAGGCCGAAATCCTGGATGCCCAGGAGGACAAGCGCTACGGCAAGGGCAAGCGCGGCAGTGATCTGCCTGAGGAGCTGCGCCACAAGCAGAGCCGCCTGGAGCGGATCCGCCAGGCCCGCAAGCAGATGGAAGCCGAGACCGCCGCTGCGGCTGCACGTCAACGGCAGGAGGAGGCCGATAAGGCCAGAGCCCAGGCTGACGCCGCCAAGGAAGCAGAAGCACCGGCCGCTGAGCAGGTTGCCCTGAACAAGAAGGCTGAGGCAGCCGCCGCCAAGGCCCGAGCCGCCATCGAGAACGCGATCGAGGTGGCCGAGATCGCCGGTATGGACGTCGATCTCGAACCGCTCGACCCTGACGCGATGCCACGCCGGGGACTGGCCCGCAAAGCTGACGGCACACCAACCGCCAGAACCCAGCGCAATTTCACAGATCCCGACAGCCATCTGATGCAGTCCGGCGGCACCTATCTGCAGGGCTACAACTGCCAGGTGGCGGTGGACAGCGACCACCAAGTGATCGTGGCAGTGGGCGTCAGCAACCAGGCGCCGGATGTCGAGCACCTCAAACCCATGCTGGAGCGCATCGCAAGCCATGCCGGGGCGTTGCCGGATGTGATGACGCTGGATGCGGGCTACTGGAGCGAGGACAACGCCAAGACCTGCGCTGATCAGGGCATCGACGCCTACATCGCCACCGGCCGCCTGCCCCATGGCAAGCCACCACCGCCGAAACGCGGACCGCTGCCCAAAGATGCCGATGAGAAAACCCGGATGGCCCGCAAGCTCAGAAGCAAGAAGGGGTCAAAGATCTACGCCCAGCGCAAAGCGATCGTGGAACCGGTGAACGGTCAGATCAAGGAAGCCAGAGGCCTGCGGCGCTTCCTGCTGCGAGGCCTGCAGAAGGTCGACGGCGAATGGCACCTGATCGCTGCGACACACAACCTGCTCAAGCTTTTCCGCTACAGACGATCACAGCAGCCGGGGCTGGCGGCAGCGACAGGCTGAGGGGGAATGCCCCTGTCTGGCCAAGTTGGTCAGAGACGAATCAGCACCATCGCGATGGTCAATAGGACGAGAAGCCTGCGGCACCGGATAGATCCGGTCTGCGGACGCAGTGTTCGCTGCACTCGCCTGGCCGGGCGGTATGGGCGACAAACTCCTAGCTTCCGGTGATGGAGTGCGGAGTCTTGAGTCATGTGCCTTGACTGTCATTGCAACCAGATCGGCACCGGCACCCAGGCGCTGATTGCTCCTTCGGTGGTCACCCTGCCGCTAACTGCTCGGCTGCTGGGCCGTAACGATGCCCAGGCCTCTGCCAACCGCAAATGGTTCGCTCAAGCCGGTGTGCGGGCGGTGAACCTGCTGTCTTCCCCTGGCGCCGGCAAGACGGCCCTGCTCGAGCGGCTCGGTCGTGACTGGGGCAGCGCCGTGCCCATGGCCGTGGTGGTGGGCGATCTCGCTACCGACAACGACGCCACGCGCCTCCGTGCCGTCGGCCTCGACGCCGTGCAGATCACCACCGGGCAGGCCTGTCATCTCGACGCCTCCATGGTGCACCGCGCCCTCCATGGCCTGGCGCTGGAGACGCTTGAGCTGCTGCTGATCGAGAATGTCGGCAATCTGGTCTGCCCCGCCGCCTACGACCTGGGCGAGCAGCTAAGGGTGGTGCTGGTCTCGGTGACCGAGGGGGAGGACAAGCCGCTCAAGTACCCCGCCACCTTCGTGGCTGCCGATCTGGTGCTGATCAGCAAGATCGATCTGGCGGAAGCAGTGGGGGTGAACCTGCCGTTGCTGCATCGCCACATCCGCCAGGTGGCACCGGCGGCAACCGTGCTCGAGGTCTCGGCGCGGACGGGCGCCGGAGTCGACGCTCTGCTGGCCGCCCTGCGCGGTTCTTCTGTGCCATGGGGCGCTGACCTGTCTGCCGGCACGGCCCCAGCCCGGCTCCATGGCGCCCGCCCCTGAGGCCACGCTCACCCTCCACTGCCACGGGGTGGTGCAGGGGGTGGGCTTCCGGCCCTGCGTGCACCGCCTCGCCACCGCCCTGGATCTCTGTGGCGTGGTGGACAACCACAGCGGCGCGGTGGTGGTGCAGCTCAGTGGCTGTCGCTCGGCGCTGGAGCGCTTTCTGGAAATCTTGCCCAGGGAGTTACCCGCGCCGGCTCGCCTGGAGTCGCTTCAACCCCACTGGGGCCCGCCCCCCGCACCAGGCTGCGACCCCAGGGGAATCCGGCTCGGGCATCAGCCGCCGCACTGGCTGAAGGAGAGCCTGTTCGCGCCGGCCCTGGCCGCCGACCAGGCCCCCTGTCGCGCCTGCCTGGCGGAGCTGAACGAACCCGCCAACCGCCGCCACGGCTATCCCTTCATCAGCTGCAGCGCCTGCGGGCCGCGCTACAGCATCGCCACCGCCGAGCCCTACGCCCGTGCCCACACCACCCTGGCCGGCTTTCCGCTCTGCCAGGCGTGCCAGCGGGAGTTTGACGACCCCAGCGACCGCCGCTTCCATGCCGAAACGACCGGCTGCTCGACCTGCGGGCCCCGGCTGGCCTTCTGGCCTGCCGATGGCAGCCAACCCACGGAGGATTCAGGTCGTGGATGTCAGGGAACCAGCGGTGCGATCGCCGCTGCCGTGGCGGTGCTGCGCCGCGGCGGCATCCTGGCCCTGCAAGGGGTGGGGGGCTTCCAGTTGCTGGTGGACGCCACTGATCCAGCGGCGCTGCAGCGGCTGCGGCAACGCAAACAGCGGCCCCATAAGCCCTTTGCCCTGCTGGTGGACTCCGCCAGCTGGATCGAGCCCCTGGTTCAGCTGACACCAGCGGAGCGGGCGGTGCTGGAGAGTGCGGCGGCCCCGATCGTCTTGCTGCGGCGCCACGGGGGCCGCCGGGCCCACGCCAGTGGCCGCCAGGAACCAGCGCTGCCCGAGGCGGTGGCGCCGGGCAGTCCGTGCCTGGGGGTGATGCTGCCGGCTTCACCGCTGCACCACCTGCTTGCCGCGGCCTTCGGTAACCCCTTGGTGGCCACCAGCGGCAACCGCAGTGGCGAGCCACTCTGTATCGCGCCTCCTGAGGCGGTGGACCGGCTGGCCGGCATCGCCGATGCCTTCCTGGTGCACAACCGGCCGATCGTCCGGCCCCTGGACGATTCGGTGCTGCAGCTGATCGAGGGCCGACCGGTGCTGCTGCGTCGCGGCCGTGGCTACGCCCCCGAAGCCCTGCCGATCACGGCAACGCCACCCATGGCCATAGGGGAGGTGCGGTTGGCCCTGGGCGGCGATCTCAAATGTGCGCCGGCCCTCGCCAGGGACGGGCAGGTGTGGCTGGCACCCCATCTGGGCGATCTCGACAATCCTCGCCAGAGCCGGCGTCTGCGGCAGGCGGCGGCGGAGATGGTGAGCGTCCGGCCGGCGTCGAAGGGGCCGCCGCTCACGCTCCTCTGCGACAGCCATCCGGATTACCGCAGCCACCAGATCGCCGCTGATCTGGTGGCTACGGCCTCACCGGGCCAGGGCTTGGCAGAGAGCGTGCGGCTGTGCCCGGTGCCGCACCATCTGGCCCATGGCCTGGCGGTGGTGGCCGAACACGGCCTGGCGGCCTGCCTGGAGCAGGCGCCGCTGCTGCTGCTGGTCTGCGACGGCCTCGGCCTCGGGGTTGGATCAGGCTCCGAGCCCGCATCCGGCAGTGCGCCTGCAGCGCCCCTCTGGGGCTGCGAACTGCTGCTGCTCGAAGCCGGTGGACCTGCGATCGATCCGGCCGCAAAGCCTGGGCTGCATCCTGCAGGGAAACCGGCCCGGAATCCAGCGGAACCGCTGCTGCGCTGGCGGCGACTGGCCAGCCTGCGGCCGTTCCCCCTGCCCGGTGGAGATCGGGCCAGAGCCGAGCCGCGCCGGGCGGCACTTGGCCTGC
>NZ_JAYGIC010000144.1:0-40447 GCF_034931105.1 Synechococcus sp. CCY9201
GGCCCGCATCCTGGGGTCGGCCTGCCGGCCCACGTGCCAGCCGCCGGTGCCGGCCGAATCCACCACAACGGCCTGCTCCAGACCCTCGCGGGCCAGCAGATGCAGGAACACCCCCTCCGCAGCGGGGGAACGGCAGATGTTGCCGAGGCAGACGAACAGCAGACGCGGTTCAGCCATGCCGCGCCTCCAGACGGTGCAGGGCCTGCTCCGCCCGCAGTCGCACCACGGCCGCGGCCTCGGGAGGGCTCTGCCGGAGGCCCTCCAGCGCCTGGCGCAGCCGTGGCCGAAGCTCCGACGTGGGGTGCAGCCGGGCGGCCAGGGATTCCAGTCCCACCACCACCGCGTAGCGCACCACCCATTCGCCGTCGCCGCAGCTCGCCTCCAGGGCCCGCAGGCAACGCTCCGCGAGGGCGGTTCGGGGAGCTTCTTCCAGCCCCTGCATCTGCAACTGACCGAGTCCCCGGGCCGCAGCACGGCGCACGCTCGGTCCGATGTCCTGAGCCAGGGCGTCTTCGAGCACCTCCAGGCCCCGCACATCGCCGATGCCGGCCAGGGCCCGCACGGCCCAGGCGCGAGCGCCGTAGTTGTAGCCATCCAGGTTGTCGAGGATCGGCTCGACGGCCTGGGGTCCCAGGGCGATCAGGCCATCCACCGCGGCCACGGCGGCGCCTGGATTGTTGAAGCCGAGCACATCCACCAGGCAGGGGGCGGCGGCCGGGTGGGCGGCGGCGGCGAGGGCCTGGGTGGCCTGCAGCAACTCCAGAGCAGTGCTGGCCTGTTGCACCCGCTCGATCAGCTCGTGCGGGAGCAGGAGAGCGGTGGTTTCGCCCGTTGTTGAAGGGGAGATCGTCATCGGTTCAGGCTCTCAGAGCAGGGCATCCATCGCCTCCAGCACCGCCGCAATCTCAAAATCCACCTGGGTGGCGGGATCGTCGCCCTGCTCCACCAGGCCCCGCAAGGCAATCAGCTTGAGGCTGTTTTCCGCCAGGGTGGTGGCAATGGGCTGCAGGGCAGGCCGCCAGCCTGCCGCTCCCAGATCCATCAGGGCGGCGCGGCGCACCTGCAGCTGGGGATGCTGCAGCAGGACGACCAGCTGTTCCCCCCAGTGGGCCTCGCCGGTGAGCTGCAGCAGGGCTCGGCAGGCCGCGCTGCGAATCAGCGGACGTTCGTGCTCCACGAAGGGACGGATCACCGCCACCACCTCGTCGCTGGCCACACCGATGTCGCCCAGGGCCTCAAGCAGGGCCTCGCAGGGTTCCACCAGGCGGGGGCTGTTGCTCTGCTGGGCGCCGGCCCTCGCCGGTCCACTGGCCAGGCGTCGCCGCAGGGGCTCGACGGCAACGGCGGCCCTCAGGTCACCAAGGGCTCGTGCCGCCGCCTCCCGCAGACCGTCATCGGGGTCGTCCAGGGTCTCCAGCAGGTCGCCGATGGCCGGTGTGGCGGCTGAGCCGAGCTTGCCTAGGGCCCGGGCGGCGTTCCGTGCCACCGCGTTCTCCTCCACACCGGCTCCCGGGTCACGGGGGCGCCGCTGCTGCAGGGCGAACTGCAGCAGCGGCACGGTGTCGGGATGGCTGCTGCGCGCCCGCCCCAGCCACCAGGCGGCGTAGTACTGGGCCGAGGGATCGTCGCTGCACCGGAGGCGCCGCAGCGCTTCCGCCTCGTCGATCGGTTCGCCCTCCACCGGGATGGCCTGGGAATCGCCGCTGCCGCTCATGGCCCGCAGACTGCTGGTCAGATGCTGCCGATGCTGACAGCCGCAGCCTCCTGGCGAGGGGCCTGCGCAACAAAAAAGCCCCCCGTGAGGAGGGCGTTGGATCCTGGAGCGAACGAACCGAAGGGAACGAAGGCTCGGATCGGGATCAGACGAGGGCCGAGATGGCGTAGTCGATGTAGTTGTTGGCGATGACGCCGGCGTCGCCGGAGACGCCGTGGTTGGCCTTGATGTAGTTCAGGGCTTCGACGTACCAGGAGGGGGACAGTTCGAAGGTGCGGTTGATCTCATCGAGACCGGCGATCAGGTACTCGTCCATGGGGCCGGTGCCACCAGCCACGAGGCAGTAGGTGACCATGCGGAGGTAGTACCCGATGTCACGGGCGCACTTGGCCTTGCCACGGGCGTCAGACGCATAGTTGGTTCCCTGCATCTGGGTGGTGTAGGGGAACTTGCTGTAGACGGCCTGGGCAGCACCGTTCACCAGCTCATCGGCTTTGGCGGTGAGGGCCTTGGCAGCCTCAAGGGCATTCTTGGCGCGCTCGAAACGACCGAAAGCGGCGTTGAGCTCGGTGTTGGAGAGGAAGCGGCCCTGGGAATCAGCGGCGGCGACGGCTTCGGTAAGGGGGGTCTTCATTGAAGGGATTGAAGAAGAAGGGTGGACCTAAATCAGGAGGCTGCTGCCGAGGGCAACAGCCAGGGATCAGCGGAGCTGGTCGCCTCAGGCGACAGCAGCAGCGGCGCGATCGAAGTAGGTGCCGATCTCGCTCATCAGAGCGGAGCAGTCGCCGGGGGTGATGCCGTTGCGATCGTTGGCGATGCTGATGGCGGCGTCCTTCATCTTGCGGATGCCTTCAGCCACGGAAGCGCCAGGGACGCCCAGGGCGAGGTAGGTCTCACGCAGGCCGTTGAGGCAGCGATCTTCCAGCACGGAAGCGTCGCCGGTGAACACGGCGTAGGTGATGTAGCGGAGAACGATCTCCATGTCGCGCAGGCAGGCAGCCATGCGACGGTGGGTGTAAGCGTTACCGCCGGGGGCGATCAGGGCAGGCTGTTGATCGAAGAGATCGCGAGCTGCGTTGGTGACGATCTTGGAAGCGTTGGAGGTGATCCGGTTGACGGAATCCATGCGCTTGAAGCTGTCAGCAACGACCGACGACAGAGCGTCGATCTGACCAGCGTTCAGGAATTCGCCGCGGGCATCAGCCTGCGCAACAACCTTGGTGAAGGCGTCGAACATTAGTTAAAGCTCCTGTGCTCGACCTGTGAAGTCGGGACTGGGTGGGAAGGGGAAAAAGAGAGATGCGATGACCACATCCTCGATGAAATGAAATCCTGGCTTCGCTGACTGAAGCTCGGATCCATTTCCGGAAGTGCCACTGCGCCGCTGGAGGTGAACTCCTGTTCTGCGAGTGGATTCCTGAAGCTCGCGGGACAACCGCCCCTTGAACCTCCGCCATTTTGATCAGAATCCCCGGAGATTCCGGGATGCTTTACAAAGGGTCACCGCATGCGCCGCAGGGGGTCCACTCTTCGCCTTGCCTGGATCTGTGCTGTGGCCAGCAAAAAGGCCCGGAGCGTAAAGCTCCGGGCCGATCAGGATCGCGGGGTCTGGGTTGGACCGGAAACTCCAGGCGCTCAGTTCACAGGGGTGATGCTGGCGACGCGGCCGCCCTGGCGATGGATCCTCTGCTGGGCTTCCAGCATCTTGTCGAAGGTCACAAATCGCACGGTGCTGCTGCGCTTGTGCAGGCGGTAGTTGGTCAGTCCAGTGACTTCAATCCGATACACCCTGGCTTTCTGGCCGATCCCCTGGGCCATCTGGGTGATCGATTCATTGGCGACCTGGGTGGGCTGGTAGGCGCTGCCCCTGGCGTTGGGGCTCACCACCGGCAGGGCCCGATCCTGATGCAGGGCTTTGCCGAGGCGGAAGTTGGTGCCGGCGGTATCACCCTTCACGGAGGCGGCGGCACCACGGGCCAACTGCATCAGCCAGGAGAACTGCCGACCTTCCTGGCCGGCTGAGTAATCCCAGCCGTGGAGGTAAGGCACCACTTCTTCGCCAAAGCGTGCTTGATATTCGGAGCTATCGATGTAGGAATCGATTTCGGCGTCATACCCGTGCTCCTGCAGGATCGTGAAATGAGCCAGCATCTCGGCTTTGTTCTGGGGTGCGCGACCCAGAAGATGCTTGAAGTTCAGCTCAATGAAGTGATAGGGATTGCAGTTCTCAAAGAAACGCTTCCGGTAGAGGCCGCTCTTGGCGATCGTGCGCACCAGCTCCCGCACGCTGAGGTAGCCATTGCGAAACAGCGACTCTGCTCCGGCAAGGCGCTCGGATTCCATGACGTACTGGTGGCCCAGCACCTGCTGATAGACGGCCCGGATCAGGGTCGTCTTGTCGGCATCGGAGGCGTTGGACCAGTTTTCCTTGTTGCGGTCGTTGGCAAACCGATCGATGCCGAGATACGGAGCATTGACAAGCGTCATGGGGGAGGTGGCAATCTGAAGGGAGAGTGCAGCACACGCTGGGCGCACATTAGAAATCCTATGGTGATTCTTAGCGGTTCTAAGGAGTCAGCTCGAATCTTTACAGCCCTGTTGTGGCCTTGTTCGGATCGTGGCATCGCCGGTGGAAGCGGCATCCTGGAAGGCCTCTCCGTTTTCGGCTTCATTCCAAATCGGTTGCATCATTGCCTACGCAGTTGCCTACGCAGTTGCCTATGCAAATGGCCTGTGTCATTGGTTGCGCAACAAAAAAGCCCCCCGTGAGGGGGGCGTTGGATCCTGGAGCGAACGAACCGAAGGGAACGAAGGCTCGGATCGGGATCAGACGAGGGCCGAGATGGCGTAGTCGATGTAGTTGTTGGCGATGACGCCGGCGTCGCCGGAGACGCCGTGGTTGGCCTTGATGTAGTTCAGGGCTTCGACGTACCAGGAGGGGGACAGTTCGAAGGTGCGGTTGATCTCATCGAGACCGGCGATCAGGTACTCGTCCATGGGGCCGGTGCCACCAGCCACGAGGCAGTAGGTGACCATGCGGAGGTAGTACCCGATGTCACGGGCGCACTTGGCCTTGCCACGGGCGTCAGACGCATAGTTGGTTCCCTGCATCTGGGTGGTGTAGGGGAACTTGCTGTAGACGGCCTGGGCAGCACCGTTCACCAGCTCATCGGCTTTGGCGGTGAGGGCCTTGGCAGCCTCAAGGGCATTCTTGGCGCGCTCGAAACGACCGAAAGCGGCGTTGAGCTCGGTGTTGGAGAGGAAGCGGCCCTGGGAATCAGCGGCGGCGACGGCTTCGGTAAGGGGGGTCTTCATTGAAGGGATTGAAGAAGAAGGGTGGACCTAAATCAGGAGGCTGCTGCCGAGGGCAACAGCCAGGGATCAGCGGAGCTGGTCGCCTCAGGCGACAGCAGCAGCGGCGCGATCGAAGTAGGTGCCGATCTCGCTCATCAGAGCGGAGCAGTCGCCGGGGGTGATGCCGTTGCGATCGTTGGCGATGCTGATGGCGGCGTCCTTCATCTTGCGGATGCCTTCAGCCACGGAAGCGCCAGGGACGCCCAGGGCGAGGTAGGTCTCACGCAGGCCGTTGAGGCAGCGATCTTCCAGCACGGAAGCGTCGCCGGTGAACACGGCGTAGGTGATGTAGCGGAGAACGATCTCCATGTCGCGCAGGCAGGCAGCCATGCGACGGTGGGTGTAAGCGTTACCGCCGGGGGCGATCAGGGCAGGCTGTTGATCGAAGAGATCGCGAGCTGCGTTGGTGACGATCTTGGAAGCGTTGGAGGTGATCCGGTTGACGGAATCCATGCGCTTGAAGCTGTCAGCAACGACCGACGACAGAGCGTCGATCTGACCAGCGTTCAGGAATTCGCCGCGGGCATCAGCCTGCGCAACAACCTTGGTGAAGGCGTCGAACATTTAGTTAAAGCTCCTGTTCTCGACGTTCAGTGTCGGGATGGTGAATGGTCGAGGCGTGATTCCACGCACTCTGGTCAGCTGATCGGAGCCGCTCTTGGCGAACCCCTGTCAACAAGACCTGACCATTGTTGGACCCTGACCCCACCTGAATGAGGAGTGATTCACAAACGGTCACCACTGGCCAGATCGGCTGCGGTGCAGTGGCTCTGCTCCAGGGGGCGGGTTGGTCGGTTCGTGGTGGACAGCCGGACCTGACTGTCTTTGTATCGCAATGAACGTTGTGTCTCGCCATGGGATGGGTGCTCCGATGGGGATGGCCAGATCCGCGCAGCAAAAAGGCCCCCGTCAGGGGGCCTTGGGGCCGGGCAGTGCAGGGCACTGTTCGGATTGCAGCATGCGGAGGATTCAGCCTTTGGCTTTCTTGCGGGGCGCAGCTCCGCCGGCGCCGGGCAGGTCGCCGCCATTCACTGACACACTCGTCACCTTTCCGCCCATGCGGTTAACCATCTGAAGGGTCTCATTCATGCGGGTGTAAGGCACCTGCATGACGCAATCAGCGCTGCGTACGAAATCATTCTGAGCGAGCCCGGTCACCTGGATGGTGACCTGACGGCCGCTACTGAAGCTCGTGCCCCGGGAACCGGCAGAAACTTTCATGGTGGTTCAAACAGCGAGGGAATGGAAGTAAGCGATCAGTTCACCGGGGTGATGCTGGCGATGCGACCGCCTTCCCGGTGGATCTGCTGCTGGTACGCCAGCAGTTTTGCGAAGGGAATGAAACGCACGCGATTGCTGCGCTTGTGCAGACGGTAGTTGCTGAAGCCGGTGATCTCCACCCGGAAGGTGCGTCCTTCCTCGGACGCGCCTACACCCATGCGGGTCACGCCATCGGCCTGCACCTTCCGGAACACGGAGCCTTTGGCGTTGGGGCTCACCACCGGAACGGCAGCTTCGGAGTGGACGGCGGGGTTGAGGCGGGACTGATTCTTGAGGATGTCACCCTTGACCGAGGCCGCAGCGCCGCGGCTGAGCTGCAGCATGTAGGAAAACTGCAGGCCCTGCTGGCCAATGGAGTAGTCCCAGCCATGCAGGTAAGGAACCATCTCCTCACCGAAGCGGTTCTGGTATTCGGCGCTGTCGATGTACGAGTCAATCTCGGCGTCGAAACCCTGCTCCTGGAGAATGGTGAAGTGCTCCAGCATCTCTGCTTTGTTCTGGGGAGCGCGACCGAGCAGGTGTTTGAAATTCAGCTCGATGAAGCGATAGGCGTTGCAGTTCTCGAAGAACTTCTGGCGGTACAGGCCACTTTTGGCCACCTGACGCACGAACTCACGCACGCTCAGGTAGCCGCGCCGGAACAGGGATTCGGGACCCTCAAGGCGCTCGCTTTCCATGATGTACTGGTTGCCGAGCACCTGCTGGTAGACGGCCCGGATCAGGGTGGACTTATCCACCTCCGTTCCGTTCGTCCAGTTCTCCTTGTTTCGTGCATTGGAGAAGCGCTCGATGCCCAGGTAGGCAGCGTTGGCGAGAGTCATGGGCGTGAGGGGCCGGGGGGCGGAAGCGGACAGGCAGAAGACGGTGCCGAGGACGTCATCGGCAGACGTCCGGTGGCGTGGGAAGCCGCTGGCGGTTCTGACCAAGAGGCTTCAGCCGGATCCTATGGGGGCGGTTTCTCTCTCCGGGCTGGCTTTCAGAATCGTTACAAATGTTTCGCCCGCTCTGGCTGGCTCTCTGCCTGCGGCCTATCCCCTCTGGCCAGCCTGGGCAGGGCCGATACCATCCGCCCACATCTGCGAACTCCTCGTGATGGCAAAGGCTCCCGAGGCTGCCGATCCCGCCCTGCGACTTGCCGAGCAGCTTCAATCCCTGTCGCAGGTCGCTGAGACGCTCACCTATCGCCTTCTCGATCTGGAAGAGCGGCTGAATGCCCAGGAAGCCCGCAGCCTGGAGCGGCTGCAGGCTGAGAGCGCGGCGGCGGTCCATCAAGCCGAGGAAACGGAACTGCGCCTGCTGGAGACCGAAGATCGGCTGGAGCGACTGGAAATCCTGCTGGGTGGGGAAGAGGCGCGATCCAAGGCCGCACCCCCCGCCAGGCTGCAAGTGGTTCCTGCCGCAGTGGCCAGCCCGTCAGCCGCCAAGCCAGACACGGTCAGGCCAGAACCTGCCAGTGCTGATCAGGTGGTGATGCTCACCCCTGATCCCTGCCCGCCTGATCCGTTCCCGGCGGAGGAGGAACAGGCCTTCATGGATGACGAGGTTCCTCTGGCGCAACAAACGGCCTGATCCGTTCAGGGACCGGTGCTCAGCATGGCTCCGGCGGTGGTCAGCAGCACCCGGCCCACTTCTAGAGCACCCACGGCGGCCAGTCCCAGCCAGAGTCGCTGGGCCCATTCCGGAGGCTTGCCGCCCTTCCAGGACGGCGAGGTGATTTCGCCGGAAAAACGTGCTCCCGAGCCCAGTCCGCCGGCTGGGGCCCGGCGGTTCGTGGCTTCGCGCCAGTACTGGTCGTAACGCGGTGCCTGCTGGTTGAAGGGAATCGCGCCGATGGCGCGTCCTGGCAGCACCCGGTTGCGCTGATAGGGAACTTCGTCAAGACCAAAGGCCTCGAGATATTCCTGGGAGTCGAGCAGGGTGTCGATCAGGCCTGGAAGACCCTGTTCAGCGATCAGAATCGAGAGGGCAATCTGTTCCTGCTGGCCATGCACCGGCCGTCCCAGAACGCGGCCCACCATCTGCTCAACCACGCGGTAGTTGCTGTTGCAGCGGTAGAAGCCATCTCGGAAGGTCTGCGACAACAACAAGCCGCGAATGAAGTCGCGCGTGTTGATCAGGCCGTTGCGCAGCCGCGATTCCAGCGCCGCATCGCGGTCGACCCGGAAGGCATGAAAGAAGATCTGCTGATAGGCCCGCTCAATCAGAGCATCGACCTCTTCCCGGCTACGAGCGGCGGTTTCACTGGGCAGTCGCTGTGCCAGTCGCCCGGCATCCTGCTCGCTTCCTGTGGTGAATCCCTGGACTCTCGCGTTGATCGCGGTGGGGTTGGTGCTGAGAAGGGGCAGTGCCATGCCTGGTGAGAATAACGTGCTGAACGGTATGGGGCTTCTGGCGGAAATGGGTCCGTTCGGCGCGGCTTATTACATCGCTTCACGATTTCAAGATTGATGTCGCTCTTCTATGTTTCGTGAACCTTGTCCAGGGCTGACAGGACAGGCCCCCACAGTATTCAGGTCCGGAAGGTGTCGCCCCAGGAGGAAGGAATCTCGGCGCTGTAGTCGTGGGTGCGGCTGAATTCAAACGGGCCTGCCAGCGACCCCCACAGCTGTTCGTGGGTGCTGGGGTCATGGCCACGGTCAATGGTGCGCATGCCGCGGCTATCGATGTCAAAGCTGCTGACCAGGTAGGCGGTGCTGCCCTTGCGTTCCACCAGGCAGCGGCAACCCGGCTCCACCTCGCCCACGAATCCTTCGCCCTGTTCGCGCACCACGTAATTGCAACCTTCCAGGGGAAGCAGATCGTCGGCGACGATCTGGTCGCGTCGCTCGGCGTCGTCGATGGCACCCCAGAAGCGACGTTCATCGCGCAGGGCCTGGTTGCGGATGATCAGGCTTCCCTGCCGCTGCTCAGCCTGCAGCACCCGGATCCGGTACGGGACTGCCGGCGCAATGGCGTACGACTGCTCCAGCAGCAACGATCCCGGGGCCAGCTGCGGCAAGGGCCGGAAGTGGACCAGGATGTGGGCGTAGAGGGGGGGGTTATCGAATGCCTGGGCCTGATTGCTGAAGCCGGCGCTCAGCATGGCCACCAGCCGACCGAGAGAGCTGCTCATGACGTCAGACCTTACAAACCCAGGAGGCGAATCCGAAAGTCAGCCACCTGGCGGGCCATGGCCGGGCGGCTGATCATGAAGGGGTGGTCGCGGAGCTGGTCGAGCACCAGGTCAATCCTGTGGTTGGCGTCCTCTGGGCTGTTCCCCAGGGCCTTCCAGGCGGCATCGAAGCTCTGGGCGAAACTGTCGGCGTTGTCATACAACCGATCGGTGGCCAGTGGCGGTACGGGCATCAGCCTCGGCAGCAACCATCCCATTGTGCCCGTGCACCACGTGGCTGTTCCGGCGTCGGTGAAGCCTGCTTCAGCCGCCTGCTTGCGGGACATGGCGGGAGGCTTTGGGTTTGTCCAGGGCCTGGGGGCGATCGGCGGGGTCGCGGCGCAACTCCCGCTCCAGCATCTGAATGCGGCTCTCGCGTAGGCAGAACTTGCAGCCCCCGGTGGTCTGCAGATGCTTTTCCGGCGTGATCGTGATCAGCTTCACCGGGTGCAGACTGCAGCGGATCTTGATGGGTGTCTTGTAGCTCTTGTACACGATGTCGCGATAGTCGTAGCGCTGGCCGAAGCGGGTTCGTGCCCGTGCCAGGAAGGTCTCCTTATCGATTGGACTTCCCATGGTTCAGGGCTGCCTCTGCGGCATCAGGTGAAGACGGGCCGGTGCTGCTGGCCGGCAGGCCTCCAGGCTGCGAAGCCCCCGAGGTGGCGTCATGGGCAATTTTGTCGTGCTGTGAGAGGCGTTGTGGGTGTCGCGCTCCACGGGTCAATGGGTTGAATCAGGCTGAAGCCGTGGCGCTGAGGTCCAATGACTCCCTGCCAAGGGAGATCGGCGGCGATGGGGACTGTCTGTCCCTGGGTGGGGATCATCAACGCTTCCAATCGAAAGCGGTCGGAGTTGACTTGAAATGTGATGCCAGGACCCAGATTTGAACTGGGGACACGGCGATTTTCAGTCGCCTGCTCTACCAACTGAGCTATCCCGGCCCGTCGCCTCAGCGACCCGCAGATCTTAGATCACCACCCAACGCCGGCGTTCGGGCCAGGCAGAGCAGGCCGGCGACGCGCCAGCCACTCTCCTCCAGGGCGGCGGCGGCGGCGCAGGCGGTTGCTCCTGTGGTGAGGATGTCGTCGATCAACAGCACCGGCTGGCGCGGCCCCGACTGCACCGGTCTGACCTGGCTGCAGCGGAAGGCACCCGCCTGGTTGGCCAGCCGCAGGGCGCGGCCCAGGTGGTGTTGCCCCAGGGTGGGGCGGCTGCGCTCCAGGAGTGCTTGGCTGCGGCAGGCGAGCAACCGCTGCAGTTCGTCGCAGATCAGCGCCGGCAGGGGATTGCTGCGCCGTTTCCAGCTGGGAATGGCGACCAGCAGTGGCGGCTGCTTCCAGAGCGGCAGGCCCAGGCTCATCTGCTGCAACAGGCCGGCGATGGCGTCGCGGCTGGTGGCGCCATCGGCGTGCTTGCGCAGGTTCAGCAGCAGCTGGCGCAGCGGGCCGTCGTAGCTGCCCACTGCCCACCAGGGCAGTGGAGCACTCTCGTGCAGGCAGGGAAACCGCAGGTCCAGGCGCTCCTGGCAGGGGGCGCAGGGCCAGTGGTGCTGATCACCGCGGCTCTCATCGGTGCTGGCCCGGGCACGGCGGCAGAGGGGGCAACAGGGACGGCTGATCAGGTTGAGCGCCCGCTGGATCGGATCGGGCGGCGACAGCTGGGGGGAGGCACGATGGGAGGTGACCAGAACGGCAGCTGCCGGCGGCAGGCGAACTGGCGAAAGGATTCCCCAAGGCGGACCCAGCGGGTTCAGGCTTTGGTGTCCTGCTTCGGCAGGGCCCGCAGCATGGCCACCAGGGTGCGATGGGCATCCTCGCTGTCGCTGAGCTGGTGATCAAAGGCCACCTCCACCCTGGCTCCGTCCACCTCCAGCCGCATCGCATCGGGGTTCACCGCCAGCAGGCGGGCCTCGGTCGCTCCGCTGATACCGGCGTAGTGCCGGGCATAGGACAGCACCGCTTCGGCATGGTCTTCGTTCATGTGCTTGCAGATCCGATCGCTCACGGCGGTGGTGAGGGGGTCGGCGGCCATGGGACAACAGGTGGGTGGGGTCGGCCTGATTCTGGCGCTCGCGCCGGGCCCCTTCCCGGCCGGTTTCACGTCAGGCGGCACCGAAGCGCTGCCACAGCAGCAGGCCCAGGCGGATGGCGCTGAAGCCCACGTATCCCGCCAGCACCGCAAACAGGGCCATCGAGATCACGGTGCGCAGTCGTTCGTTCATGGGGCATCAGTGGGGGACGGGCCCAGTCTCAGACCCTGCCGGGCCAGGCGCGCCATGCCGAGGGCGGCCGACAGCGCCGGCCGGTTCAGCACGGTTCGGCCCAGCCGTTGCTGGCGCAGGGCACGCCACTGAGGATTGCGGGCCCCTCCCCCCAGCGTGATCACCCGCCGCACCGGAGGCAGGCCGAGGGTTTCCAGCCGTTGCCAGCCGGCCTGCTCAATCGCCGTGAGCCCCTCCAGCAGGGCCTGCAGGTAGAGCGCATCGCTCACAGGGCGGGGATCGAGCCGAGGCCTGAGCTCCGGATCGTCCACGGGAAACCGTTCGCCCGTCCCGGGCAGGGGCAGCAGGTTGAGGCCGCTGGGCCGCCCTGGATCGATCTGCCGGCTGAGGGCCGCGATCGTGGCGTCGTCGAAGAAGCGGCGCAGGATGCCCGCGCCCGCATTGGAGGCTCCCCCCACCAGCCAACGCCCCCCCAGCCGGTGGCAGCTCACCCCAGGCGCCCGGACCGGCACGGCACTGAACTGTTTCAACACCAAGGTGGTGCCCAGCACCGTGATGCCGTCGTCCGGGGCTGGGTCGGCGGCGAGCACCCCGGCGTTGCTGTCGGTGCTGCCGGCGATCACGAGGCAGCTGGCGGGCAGATCGAGGGCTGCCGCTGCGGCCGGCGCCAACGGGCCCAGGCGGGTGCCACTGGGCCGGATCTGAGGCAGGGCAGGGCTCCAGGCCTGCTGGTGGATCGCTCCGGCCCAGTGCCCGTCTCCTGTCGCCGAGTCTGGCAAGTGCCAGCCGAGGCGGAGGTTGTTGCCTTCCTCGCCCCAGCGCCAGTCGTTCAGCAGCCAGCCCATCAGCCAGTCGGCCTGATGACGCAGCCAAAGATCCGCAGGCCCGTAGCCCGCTGCTGCCGCTTGATCCAGCAGGCGCAGGGCCCGGGCCAGGCTGCCGCTGGGACTCGCTGCGGCGGTGCAGTCTGCGGCCAGGGTGGCTGATGCGACAGCTTTGTCTGGACAGGCCTGGTGGTACGGCAGCGCCTGGCCCAGCTGGCCTGCTGGCGGCTCACCATCGGGATGGCAGAGCAGCAGCGTGCCGGAGGTGCCGTCCACGGCAATCGCGCCGATCCGCTGGCGCCATGGCCGTGGCAGCCGATCCACCAGCGCGATCAGTCCGCTGCGCCAGCCGCCGGGATCCGGGAACGGAGCGGGGTAGGCGCAGGATTCGTCGGCCTGTCGCTGGCCGGCCCCATCGATCAGGGCAATCCGTAGGCCGCTGCTGCCCAGGTCCACGCCAAGCGACCAGTCCTGTGGGACTGGATCGTTGCCAGGCTCTGGCCTGTCGATGGGAGGATTCCGCGTTGACGACCGCTGAAGCCTGGATCAGGCGGCCGCCGCCACCAGATCCCGGGTGGCATGCTGGATCGTGGTGGCAATCGCGGCCACGTCTTCCCAGGGAAGGTTGAGATCCGTGCGGCCGAAGTGGCCGTAGGCGGCCACATCCTGGTAGAAGCGGCCGCCACGCTGAGCGGGCAGCTCCCGCAATCGGAAGGTTTCGATGATGGCGCCGGGGCGCAGATCAAAGTGTTCCTGCACCAGCGCCGTGAGGTTCTCGTCGCTGATGCGGCCGGTCCCGAAGCTCTCCACCAGGATGCTCACGGGGCGGGCCACGCCGATGGCGTAGCTGAGCTGCACTTCCACCTTCTTCGCCAGACCGGCGGCCACCAGGGCTTTGGCCACGTAGCGGGCCGCATAGGCGGCGGATCGGTCCACCTTGGTGGGGTCCTTGCCGGAGAAGGCACCACCGCCGTGGCGGGCATAACCGCCGTAGGTGTCCACGATGATCTTGCGGCCGGTGAGGCCCGCATCACCCTGGGGGCCGCCCACCACGAACTTGCCGGTGGGATTGACCAGGAAGCGGGTGGCTGGACCGTCGTCGGTCGCTTCCTTGCGGGGCTGGAGTGTCAGGCCGGCGGTGGCGGGAAGCACCACGTGATCCCAGAGATCAGCGGCAATACGCTCGCGCAGGGCGTTCTCCTCGCTGATGCCGTCGATCTCGGCGGTGTGCTGGGTGGAGATCAGCACGGTGTCGATGGCCACCGGCTGATTGTTTTCATACACCACGCTGACCTGGGTTTTGCCGTCGGGCAGCAGGTAGCCGATGGTGCCATCGTGGCGCACCTCCGCCAGGCGCCGCGCCAGCCGGTGGGCCAGGCTGATCGGCAGCGGCATCAGCTCCGGGGTTTCGTCACAGGCGTAGCCGAACATGATGCCCTGATCGCCGGCACCCACCAGATCCAGCGGATCACCGTCGTGGTCATCGGCTTCGTTCACGCCCTGGGCAATATCGGGCGACTGCTGATCAAGGGCCACCAGCACGGCGCAGCTGTTGGCATCGAAGCCGCCGGCGCGGGCGCCCTCGTAGCCGATCTCCTGGATCACACCGCGGACCAGGGTGTTGAAGTCCACCCGGGCGGTGGTGGTCACTTCACCGGTGATCAGGCAGAGGCCGGTGTTCACCACCGTTTCGCAGGCCACCCGTGAGGCGGGGTCCTGGGCCAGTAACGCGTCGAGTACCGCATCGCTCACCTGATCGCAGATCTTGTCGGGATGCCCCTCGGTTACCGATTCAGAGGTAAAGACGTAACGGCTCATCCCACGCTGGCTGATGGATCAGTCGAGCAGCTTATTCGGCAGTGCTGCAGCCTGAAATCGCGCTGCTCACAACGCTCGCCCCGTCCGTCCCCATGACGGCCAGTTCAGACCAGTGCTGCAGCTGGGGAAACAGGGGGTCCAGTGGTGGTCGTCGTTGCCAGCCGGCGGTGTACCCAAGGGCGGTGGGGAGCCCTGCCGCCAGAGCCATGCGCAGATCACTGTTGGCGTCTCCGATCAGCAGGCACTCGGCAGGCTTCACCCGCAACAGGTCGCACAGCCCATGCACCGCACCAGGATCCGGTTTGCAGGGCTGGTGATCGGCGCTCCAGCTGGCCGAAAAGAAGCCGCTCAGCCCGTTGTGATGCAGGAAATGGTGGATACCGGCGGTTCCGTCATTGCTGATCACACCGCAACGCAGGCCGGCGCCAGAGAGCGCCGTCAGCAGCTCCATCAGTCCGTTGGTGGGGAGCGCAGCGGCGGCACCCTCCCCATGCAGCCCATCGGTGTCGCTGAACACGGCATGCGCCAGCGCCAACGCCTCGGGCCAGCCGACCCCCACCTGGGCCAGGGCGGTGGCGGTGGAGATCAGATTGTGTTCGCGCGAAGCCACGGCCGTGGTGCCGGCCGGATGCACACCGTGTTGATCGAGTCCGTAGGCCCGGCGCAGCAGGGTCTCCAGTTCGGTGCTGCTGCCATCGTGGACCCGCTCCGGATGGACGGCGTTCAGGCGCTGCACCGCATGAAAAACCCTGGCCTCGGCCAGGGTGATCAACAGCGGTTCACTGTGGCTGAGGGTGCCGTCCTTGTCGAACAGCACCGCCGCGAAGCGGCCGAGGGGCTGGCCGCGCAGCGTCAGGTGGGCCATGGGCAAGGGGACGGATGCTGCGCGGTCAAGCAGAACGGAAACGGGGTGGCTCAGTCGAGGGTGACGCCCATGGGCTCGTTGTCTTCAGCCTGCTCGAGCAGCATCTGCTTGTAGCGGGCCGCCATTTCCTCGGCCTTGTCGAACACCTTCTGGGGGTCGGTGAGCATGTCGCCGGGTTCGGGCTCGAGGGCTTTGGTGGAGAGGGAGATCCGCCCACGCTCGGCGTCGAGGTCGATGATCATCACCTTCATCTGGTCGTTCACATTCAGCACCGTGTGAGGCGTCTCAATGTGCTCGTGGCTGATCTCGGAGATGTGCAGCAGGCCGCTGACGCCACCGATGTCGATGAAAGCGCCGTAGGGCTTGATGCCACGCACGGTGCCGATCACCACTTCGCCAACCTCGAGGCGATTCATCTTGCGCTCCACCAGGGCGCGGCGATGGCTGAGCACCAGGCGGTTGCGCTCCTCGTCCACCTCCAGGAACTTGAGGGGGAGGAAGTCGGCCACCAGCTCTTCTTTGGCCTTGCGGGTGCTGATGTGGCTGCCGGGGATGAAGCCGCGCAGACCTTCGACCCGTACCAGGGCACCACCGCGGTTGGTGGCGAACACCTCGGAGTGAATCGTGGCGTCTTCCTTCTGCAGCTGCCGCACCCGCTCCCAGGCACGCTGGTACTCGATGCGACGGATCGAGAGGGTGAGCTGGCCGTCTTCGTTCTCCTCGCTGAGGATGAAGAATTCGCGCACCTCCCCGGGTTCGAGCACATCGCTGAGTGCCTCGACCCGGTTGATCGACACCTCCTGCAGGGGCATGAAGGCAGCGGTCTTGGCGCCGATGTCGATCATGGCGCCCTTGGGCTCCATGGCGAACACGGTGCCGTTCACCACGTCACCGGGCTTGAAGTTGTAGTCGTATTTGCTGAGCAGTGCTGCGAATTCGTCCAGGGTGAAGCCCACGCCATCCAGGTCGCGGCTCACGGCACGGCTGCTGGGGTCATCGGCACTGGGCACCTCTTCCGGAATGCCCAGATCGAGTTCGGTGTCGGCGGCGAAGGCCTGATCCACGTCTGCAGCGATCTCGGCCGTGCTCTCCAGAGCGCTGGCTTCGGAAGGGGTTACGGTCATGTTGAAACGGCGGTCTGCCGGCGGCAGATGGGAAGGGAGCGTTGCGTCCGCCCGCCAGCGAAACCAACGCAATCTCCCAACCTACAGGCAGGTCGCCCCGTTCTGCCTTTCAGGGTCAGTTCACGGCCGCCAGGGAGGCCGGCTGCCGCGCTTCGGTGCTGCTCGTATCCCGTCGGCTGAGCCCATCGAGGGCCGCCACAAAATCGCTGATGCCCTGGAACTGGCGGTACACGGAGGCGAAGCGCACATAGGCGACCTCGCTCAGATCCCCCAGGCGTTGCAGGGCCAGTTCCCCGATCTCGGCACTGGGAACCTCGCGTCCACCCCGCTGCTGCAGGTGCACTTCGATCTCCTCCACCACACTCTCGAGGCAGGCCGGTTCGATACCGGTCTTCTCGCAGGCGCGGATCAGTCCATGCAACACCTTGTGGCGGCTGAAGATCTCACGACCGCCGCTGCGCTTCACCACGGTGATCGGTACGGTTTCGACCCGCTCATAGGTGGTAAAGCGAAAGCTGCACTCCAGGCATTCGCGGCGGCGTCTGACGCTCCGCCCGACATCGGCCGCACGGGATTCGAGCACCCGACTGTCCGTGTGTTGGCAGGAGGGACATTGCATCCCTGAAGGTGCGACGCGTATTTCTTTAGCTTAGACAGCGATCCTCTGATTCGGCAATAGCCAGCGGGGCGACAGATGCTGCCCGGTGTTGCAACAGTCACGGAACATTGCTCCAGATCGCATGGCTTTGCCAGGTGCTGCCAAGAAAAAACCCCCGCCGTGGCGGGGGTTGGAAAGCGACCCTGGAGCCGCAAGTGGACTCTCACTTACCGATCTTCGGGGGATCGCGGAAGGCGATGGCGAAGAACAGGGTGGCGATGGCCAGCGTGAGGATCAGGATGTAAGCGAAGCTCTCCATGGGTTACCTCGAAGGAACTGGCGGTCAGCTGAGCGGGGAGCCGGCAGGAGGTGCATAGCCCTCCGGCAGACGACGGGTGGAGCGGTCTCCCAGTTTCTGGAAGAGACCGAATTCCACCTGCTCGCCGAGATCGGGGTCGATGCCGGCGAACACATCGCGGTAGAGGGTGCGGGCACCGTGCCAGATGTGACCGAAGAAGAAGAGCAGTGCAAAGGTGGCATGGCCGAAGGTGAACCAGCCACGCGGGGAGCTGTGGAAGGTGCCATCGGAGTGGTAGCGCTCGAGGTCGAATTCGAAGGCTTCACCCAGTTGGGCCTTGCGGGCCAACCGCTTGACGTCTGCAGGATCGGTGTAGGTCTGGCCGTTGAGTGCGCCTCCATAGACCGTGGCGGTGACTCCGGTCTGTTCGAAGGAGTACTTGGCTTCAGCCCGGCGGAAGGGGATGTCAGCGCGGACGATGCCGTCCTTGTCCTGGAGAACCACAGGGAAGTTCTCGAAGAAGTTGGGCAGGCGGCGCACTTCGAGATCACGGCCCTCCTTGTCGGTGAAGGAGATATGGCCCAGCCAGCTGGTGGGCAGGCCATCGCCATTCACCATGGGACCGACGCGGAACAGACCACCCTTGGCAGGGCTGTTGCCGACGTAGTCGTAGAAGGCGAGTTTCTCAGGAATCGCGGCATAGGCTTCGGCCTTGCTGGCGCCGTTGTCGAGTGCGGTCTGAACCCGACGGTTGATCTCGGTCTTGAAGTAGCTCTGATCCCACTGATAACGCGTGGGGCCGAACAGTTCGACAGGGGTGGCAGCGGAGCCGTACCACATGGTCCCTGCCACCACGAAGGCTGCAAAGAACACGGCGGCAATGGCACTGGCCAGCACCGTTTCAATGTTGCCCATCCGCAGAGCCTTGTAGAGGCGTTCCGGGGGTCGGGTGGTGATGTGGAAGATGCCGGCGATGATCCCCACAATGCCGGCGGCGATGTGGTGAGCAACGATGCCACCCGGGTTGAAGGGGTTGAAGCCCTCTGGGCCCCAGGCGGGTTGAACAGCCTCCAGGTGGCCAGTGACGCCATAGGGGTCTGAGATCCACATGCCTGGACCGAAGACGCCGGTCAGGTGGAAGGCACCGAAGCCGAAGCAGCCGAGGCCGGCCAGCAGCAGGTGGATCCCGAAGATCTTGGGCAGATCCAGGGCCGGTTCACCGGTGCGTGGGTCCTGCCAGATCTCGAGATCCCAGAAGGTCCAGTGCCAGATGGCGGCGAGGAAGAGCAGTCCACTGAAAATGATGTGTGCCGCAGCCACACCCTCGAAGCTCCAGAAGCCTGGATCCACACCGGTTTCACCGGTGATGCTCCAGCCACCCCAGCTGCCGGTCACGCCTAGACGCGCCATGAAGGGCATCACGAACATGCCCTGGCGCCACATGGGGTTGAGCACCGGGTCAGAGGGATCGAAAATGGCGAGCTCATAAAGCGCCATGGAGCCGGCCCAGCCGGCAACCAGAGCGGTGTGCATGAGGTGCACGGCGAGCAAACGGCCCGGGTCGTTGATCACGACCGTGTGCACCCGATACCAGGGCAATCCCATGGGGGTTAGGTCCGGGGAAACAGGGAGCTGGCCGTCGCCCATCCGTCGATGGGGTTGGCCAGCAACGATTGACCCATTGGCTGAAAAGCCATTGAGACGATCAGTGCTGGTGATCGTAAGGGTTGTTCCCGGCCGGGCGGGAGCCTGAGTTACGGAGCGCAACTGCCGGTTTCAGAATGGGGGCTGAGCTGGATAGAAGCCCCATGCCCGTGATCCGATTCGTGCGTGAAGGTCAGGATGTGGAGTGTTACCCGGGTGAGAACCTGCGCGAGGTGGCCTTGCGCCAGGGGCTGGAGCTCTATGGCCTCAAGGGCAAGCTGGGCAACTGCGGCGGATGCGGCCAGTGCATCACCTGCTTTGTGGAGATCGTGGAGGGTCCGGAGAAGCCGTCGGCCCTGAGCCCGCTCACGGCGGTGGAAGAGCAGAAGTTGCGCCGCCGGCCCCAGGGCTGGCGACTCGCCTGTCAGACCCTCGTGAACCGCTCGGTGCTGGTGCTGACCCGCCCCCAGGTGGGTCTTCCCGATCGCGACGCTGTGCTGGCGAAGGTCAGCCAGCAACCACTGCCCGAGGGGCCCACCGCCTGGCCCGCTCCACCCGAGCCGATCGAATCCCCTGAGGAGATCGCAACGGAAGGCGCCGAGGCTGACGGCAACTTGGCTGACCTTCCCAGCGATCCGCTTGAGGGCTGAGAGGGCTGCATCACAACGAGCGATGAAGGGGCCGAAAAGAGTGCCGAATGGCGGTGATACCCTCCCAGGATCTCCAACACTGCCATGGAAACCAACGATCTCGGTTTCGTCGCCAGCCTGCTGTTTGTTCTGGTGCCCGCGGTGTTTTTGATCATTCTTTACATCCAGACCAGCAGTCGTCAGGGCGGCTGATCGGTCTTTGGGGTGATCTGAGCCTTAGTTCAAGCTGTCTTCAGGCGTCAGCAGGCCTGGCTGGCTCTCTACCAGCCAGGCCTCTGGCTTGCTTGGAGCCTTGATGCCCGTTTTGCCACTGGCATAGCTCTGGCGGTGGCCGAGGTTGCACGCCCTGGGTGGCCATGCTTGTTCTGGCCCCCGATTGGCGCTGGTTCCCTTGTCTGGTCTCTATCTGCTCGGGTCTGAGGAAGCACCGCTCCTGGTTTGCCGGCTGTCTTTCCGGACTCCTGCTGTGGCCCCGCTCAGTGCATAACTGCTCACGAAGAGGCAAGCGCTCAGCAGCAGAGGCCACGGCTGATCAATCCGACGGGCTCTGGTCTCAGCGGCGCCCTTCCGGTTCGCGAACCAGCAGCACCGGGGCTGGTGCGTGCACGCGGATGTAATCGCTCACCGAACTGCCCAGCAGTCTGTCGAGGTCGACAAGGGCTTGCGCCACCAGGGGTCTGCGGTCCTGGGAGGCGATCACCAGCAGATCTGCCTTGGCTTCCTCGGCGGCCGCGCAGACGGTGCGGCCGATGTCACCGGTGCGGTGCAGGGTCTGCATCTCGACGCCAAAGCCCCGGGCACGCAGCACGGCCTTTTCCAGCACCTCGTCCACCGGGCTCTTGCCGCCCCGCGATGGCGTGATGTCGTGCCGGGTCACGTGGACGCCGATCAGGCTGCCACCGGGGATGTCGCGCACCAGTTCACAGGCCATGCGCAGGGCGTCATCGCCGACGCCGGTTCCGTCCACGGTCACCAGAACGCGGTTGACGTGGCGCACATAGAGGTCGTCCCGCACCAGCAGCATCGGGCGGGTGGAGAGCTGGAAGACGTACTGGCTGGCGCTGTTGCTCAGGATCGACTGCAGACGTCCCAGGCCGCGGGAGCCCATCACGATCAGATCGGCATTGAGCTCATCGGCCACCTTCAGCACGGTCTGCTTGGTGTCCCCCTGGCGGATGATCGTGTTCACATCGCCGGGGTTGAGTCCAAGCCGCTGCACCGCTTCGGCCACGATCCCCGCAGCTTTCTGCCAGTGCTCCTGGAAGTCTTCGCCGGCCTGCTCGGGCACCACATGCAGCAGGTTGATCCGGGCTTGTCGGCAGGGGGGGATGTCGCGCAGCATGCGCACCATCTCCTCCACATGACCCTTGCCGGAATCGGCGATCAGAAGATTGCGGAACACAGGACAGGTCCAGCTCTGCGGCAGCCTATGGCCGATGGATGGGCAGACAGGGCCCCCTGGTGCAGACCGTGATGCAGAGACAAATCCCCGCCTCCGGGATCGAGACCGGCACCGCCCCCCATCGCGGATGGTGTCTGCGCCGTCGGGTTCTGCCCCAGCACACCGATCACGCTGGCGTGATGTGGCATGGCGCCTATCTGGCCTGGCTTGAGGAGGCGAGGGTGGAGGCGCTGGCGGCGGCAGGCCTGGCGTACCGGGATCTGGCGGCGCGGGGGCTGGAGCTGCCGGTGGTCTCGTTGACGATCGACTACCGCCAGGCCCTGTTGCATGGCGACACGGTGGAGCTCTGGAGTGAGGTGTTGCCCCGCAGTGGCGTGAGACTTCCCTGGCACAGCCGTTTTCTGGGTCCGGCGGGAGGACTTGCCGCCGAGGCGCGGGTCGAGCTTGTGCTGGTCGATCTCTCGGCAGGCCCGGAACGTCGCCGGCTGCTGCGTCGCCTCCCGGATGACCTGCACAAGGCGATCGAGCGCCTGGAGCTGGGCCCGAACCAGGTCGGTCGGTAGTACGTTTGTTCTCAGCGGCGAGCGGTTCGTTGGGGAAGTTGGTGACCGTTGTGTTTGGCGGCCCTGGCAAGCCGCCCCGAGCGTCAGGGGTGGCGGAGGTGACTCAAGCGGAGGTCCCGGCCGTTGTACGTCCTCGGCCTCTGCCTTCTGAGCAGCCTTCCTCAGAGCCTCTTTCTCCCGCAGAGCAGGCCTCGCCCCAGTCGTTCGCCTCGGGCGAGCGACTGATGGGTTGGCCGGCGCGCCGGCGGCTCTGGTGGCGGCTCTGGTGCCGCTGCCCAGGCCTGGGCTGGCAGCGATTGCAGGCTCTCGAGCAGGGCTGCGGGTCCCTGGAGGAGGCCTGGTGGGCGCCCCGCCGGCAGTTGGAGGCTCTACCCGGCTGGGGTGCTCGGCTCGCCGAGCAGGTGGTGGCCTTTCGGCTCTCCTGGGGAGACGATCCCCTTCTGCATCCGGCTTTGCACCGCCGCGAGGATCGCCGCCTGCTGCTGCCCGGCGATCCATCCCTGCCGCCGGCCGTGCGTTGGCTGGAGCGTCCGCCCCTGGCCCTGCACTGGCGCGGGAGGGGCAGTCTCTGGGCGCCGCTGCGGCGTCGACAGGCGGTGGCGGTGGTGGGCACCCGGCGGCCGTCCCTGCATGGCCTCAGCATGGCGCGGCAGCTGGGGGAGGCCCTGGCGGGAGCGGGCTGGCCAGTGGTGAGCGGCCTGGCTGAAGGCATCGATGGAGCGGTGCATGACGGTTGCCTGCGCGGCTCAGGAGCGCCGGTGGCGGTGCTGGGAACACCGCTGGACCGGGTCTATCCGCGCCATCACGACCGGCTCCAGCATCAGGTGAGCGAGCGGGGCCTGCTGGTCACCGAACAGCTTTCCGGTGCGGCGGTGCGTCCGGGCCATTTCGCCGAACGCAACCGCCTGCAGGTTGCCCTGGCCGCTGCCGTGGTGGTCGTGGAGTGCCCTGAGCGCAGTGGTGCCCTGCATTCGGCCGAACGGGCCTGGCGGGAGGGACTGCCGCTCTGGGTGGTGCCGGCCGATACGGGCAAGGCGTCTGCCGCCGGCAGCAACCGGTTGCTGGCCCGCGGCGCGACGCCGCTGCTGGAGCCCGGCGATCTGATTCGCCAGCTGGGGCCCGGCCCCCTGGCCCGCAAAGGCGCCGGGCTCCCCACAGCGATCGGCAGCGGGGCTTCGGCAGTCATCTGCTCGGAACCGGCCAAGGCCCTGCTGGAGGCGGTGGGGGCCGGTGCCTCGCTGGAGCAGCTTTGCCAGCGCCTCGACCGCCCGGCTGATCAGCTGGTCACCGCCCTGCTGCAGCTCGAACTGGCGGGGGTGCTGCAGGCTGAACCGGGCCTCTGCTGGCGACCCAGCTGAGGGGCGCAGCATCCTGGAACCAGTCGAGGCCGGCCGCGTCGCCGCTTGCCGTTGCGTGGCTCCGTCCAACCCCTTGCGCGTCAGTGCCACGGCCTTGCTGGAGTGGCGTCGCCGCTGCCTGGGGCAGGGAGGCCATGCGGCCGACCTCGACTGGTTGCTCGATCTGGCCGGAGGGGTGGCCTGGTCTGAACTGCAGGCCCTGCGGCTTCACCCAGACCGGCAGCTGACCCTGAGCCTTTCGCTTGAGGATCTCGCCGGGCTCTGGAACCAGCACCTCGCCACGGCCGTGCCCCTGCAATACCTGGTGGGCCTTTGCCCCTGGCGCGATCTGCAGCTCCAGGTCGCGCCAGGGGTGCTGATCCCCCGCCAGGAGACCGAGTTGCTGGTGGAGCTGGCCCTGGCGCTGAGCCCGCCAACTGACTCCTCCTTGCTCTGGGCTGATCTCGGCACCGGCTCGGGCTGCCTGGCCCTGGCCCTGGCGCGTGCCTGGCCCGCCAGCCTTGGTCTGGCGGTGGACCTGAGCGCTGAGGCCCTGGCGATCGCTCGCAGCAACTGGCAGCTTGGTGGCGTCCAAGAGCAGATCACCCCCCTGCAGGGCCACTGGTGGGAGCCGCTGCGGCCCTGGTGGGGTCGCCTCGATCTGGTGGTGGCCAATCCCCCCTACATCCCGAGCGCGGTTGTCGACACGCTCGATCCGGTGGTGCGCGATCACGAGCCCCGCCTGGCTCTTGATGGCGGTATTGATGGTCTGGCGGCCCTGCGCTGCATTGCCGCCAACGCTGCTGAGGCCCTGGCACCCGGTGGCCTGCTGCTGCTGGAGCATCACCATGATCAGAGTGCCGCCGTGCTGGCCCTGCTCGTCGCAGCCGCTCTGCAGGATGTGGAGGCAGCGGCGGATCTGGAGGGGAATCTCCGTTTCGCGCTGGCCCGGCGTGCCCCACAGCCGCCAGCTGCCCGCTAGACCCTTGGCCGTCGCGGTTTCCGTCCGCCATCCCGCCATGCCCCTGTTCGATGCCCCTGCCCTGGCGGCGCGATTGCAGCAGGGGGGCGCGGCCCTCCTCCCCACCGATACCCTGCCTGCCCTGGCGGCACGACCTGAGCACGCCGGCCAGATCTGGCGTCTCAAGCACCGGCCCCCGGACAAGCCGCTGATCCTGATGGCGGCGGATCTGGATCAGTTCCGCCGCAGCCTGCCTCTGGTCTGGCAGGAGGAGTGGCTCGCCCTGGCCAAGCAGGGCTGGCCGGGGGCCCTCACCCTGGTGCTGCCCTGCCGCGGCGCCCTGGTGGAGGCGCTCCATCCCGGCGGCCCCAGCCTCGGGCTGCGGGTGCCCGACTGTGCGGCCACCCGCTCCCTGCTGCGCTTGAGCGGCCCGCTGGCCACCACCAGCGCCAATCGCTCAGGGGAACCGGCGGCCACCACAGCAGACGAGGCGGCTGATCAGTTTCCGGATTTGCCCGTGCTGGCTCCCCTGCCTTGGCCGGCGGCATCGGGGCAGGCCAGCACCGTGGTGGCCTGGAGCGAACCAGGAGGCTGGAAGGTTCTGCGGCAAGGTGCTCTACTGCCCTCAGCGCTGCGGCACCCCTGACACGATGGCGATTCTGGCCCTGGTGGTGGTGCTGACCATGGCCGTGGTGCACTGGTTTCTGACCCCGCTGATGGGAATTGGCACCGAGCTGTTCAACCTGGCCCCCCTGGGTTGGTTGGTGCTGGCCGCCGCTGTCTGGCTGTTTGCAGGCGAACGCTGACCAGCCATCAGGAATCAGCTCGCGCCTTCTGCCGTTTCCCAACATCTATTCCTGAGTCGCCAGTCCCGAACAGAGGTGGCTGGTCCTTCACTTGGGACACCACTCCGAGGCTGTCTGCAGGCCAGTCTGTACGTAGCGGATGCAGTTGCGACCGGCTTCCTTGGCGGCATAGAGGGCTTCATCCGCTTCCCGCAACAGGGTGTCGAAGTTGCCGGAATCGTCATGGCACGATGCGATCCCAATCGAGGTGGTGATGCGCAACGTCGCGGCGGATCGCGATGGGGCTTCCGCTGGGTCGGCAGTCTCCAGCACGGGGATCGACAGGGCTGCAACGGCCTGGCGGAGACGTTCGGCAAGGGTCTCAGCCTGGCAACGGTCGGTGTTGGGGAGAAGGGCCAGGAATTCCTCGCCGCCCCAGCGGGCGAGGGTGTCGGTGTTTCGCAGTTCTGCCTGGCAGGTTCGGCTGAAGGCCACCAGCACGGCATCGCCCACCGCGTGCCCGTTCTGGTCATTGACAGACTTGAAGTGATCCAGATCGAGCATCAACACGGCCAGAGGGATTTGATGGCGCTGCCACCGCGCCAGTTCGTAACTGACCAGCTCTTCGAGGCTGCGGCGGTTGGGCAGGCCGGTGAGGCTGTCGGTGCGGGCCAGCAGCTCGAGCTCGGCGCTGTGACGTAGTACTTCCTCATCACTGATTCTCCGCAGTAAACGGGCATAGGCCAGACTCAGGGCCAGAAGCGCTGCGCTCAGGTACAGAACCACCAGCAGCGTCCATCCCTTGCTTTTCCCCAGGAATTCGTGGGTCTGGAGGGTCTTGTTCGGGATCTGGATGAGCAAGACCCAGGGCCAGTCTTTGGCTTCCATGGCCAGAATCCGCCGGCTCGGCCGGGTCGTGCCATCCAGTTGCTGGCCAGGGACTCGCCTGGTATTGAGTGGGTTCACCTGGGAAAAGATGAACAGGCCTTGCTTGTCCGTCCGCAGGGAGGCTGGAAAAATGTTCTGTTCGAACAAGATGCGCCGGATCGCGAGCCAAGCTTCAGGATCCGGTCGTGCACTCCAGGCATCGGAGCCACCGATGGGACCGGATGCTTTTGAGTTGCTGTTGATGGGCTGGCCCTGGGGATCAAGAATGGCCGTTAACACCGAGATGTTGTGCAGCTGCAGGATCCGGTGCTGCTCCTGCAGCAGAGGGTTGAGCAGAATGTGAACCAACAGGACAAACTCAACCTTCCCAGGTGAGCCACCCATTGGCACCGCCAGCTCCATCAGTGGCTGGCAGGCTTGGTTGGTCGCCTGGTCCTGGTACCAATGCACGGGGCTGACGACAAACTGGCCCGGATCCAAGGACCAGGCCTTGGCCAGCAAGGCGTGGTGGTCGTGAGTCAGGTTGGAGCATCGCTTGGACTCTTGCAGACCTGGCGCCAAGTCTGCTGGCCCCTCATGTACCACCGATCTGCCCTGACGGTTGACCAGGGTGAAGGAGCTGTAGCGCCCATAGGACTCCATGAACGTTCGGAAGATCCCGTTCAGGGGACGGAACCGTTCTGGTGTGGGGCTGTTCACGGCCTCCCGCACCAGGGGCAGCTGGCTGATTACGCGAATGTCGGCCAATGTTTCGAAGAAGCGCCACTCGATATCGCTCCTGGATTCCTGTAACGCCCCCTTGGCTTCTGCTGTCAAGGTGGCAATCTCTCCTTGTTCGATCGAGCGCACCAGCGGCCAGATTGCCAGGCTGACAAGCCCGCTCAGCAGGGCTGCGATCGGTAGGAAATCTCGCAGAAGCCGCAGGGGTGGCGCAGAACGCAACACATTCGGCTTCGAGAATATTGGCCAGCCCAGCTTCATAATCTCTCTGTACAAGCCTTCTCGTACCCCTCCCTGCCAACGGAGCTTAAGGTCATCGGCCCGGCGGGGGTATTTAGCGATCCCCACGACCATCTGATGCGGTCGCGGCGCTCATCATAGGCAGGACAGCCCCAGACAGCCACTCGGGCCTCCACTGTTCGGGCGGCAGGGGTTTGCCGATCAGATAGCCTTGAATCACCTGGCAGCCGGCATTGCGAAGCCACTGCAGTTCTTCAGAAAATTCCACGCCTTCGGCGACGGTTTCGAAGCCCATTTTTTCGGCCATGTCGAGCACGGAATGCACGATCACCTGAGCCTTGGGGTTGGTGTGGATGCCGCGCACGAAACTCTGATCCACCTTGAGCGTATCGAAGCTGAAGTGCTGCAGATAGGAGAGTGAGGCGTAGCCAGTGCCGAAGTCGTCGATGGCGATCTGGATGCCTTCCTTCTGGAGTTCCTGAAAACAGTGGGCCGTTGCCATGGTGTTCTCCACCAGCACGCTTTCGGTGAGTTCCAGTTTCAACAGGGCCGGGGGGATGCCAGCGCGCTCCACGATGCCCAGCAGCTTGGCCACGAACTCAGGTTCGAGAAGTTGATGGGCCGTCACGTTTACGGCAATCTGGATCGGTTGACCGCCTGCCTGCATCCACTGCTGGGTCTGTTGACAGGCGGTTTCGAGAATCCAGTCGCCCAGCTCCACGATGAAGCCCGAATGCTCCGCCAGGGGGATGAAATCGCAGGGGGGAACTGTGCCGTGCTGGGGTGATGTCCAGCGGATCAGGGCCTCGGCTGATTGGATCTTTCCCTGGCTCAGATTCAGCAGCGGCTGATACACCAGCTTGAACTCTCTGTTGGCCAGCGCACGGGAGAGGTCGAAGCGTTGTCGACTCAGCAGCTGGAACTGCCCCTCACGGAGGATGTTCACCTGCCGCTGCAGAATCTCGTAGACGCCATAGAGATCCACGGGATCGATGCTCTGCATCAGATTGCTCTCGGTGATCAGTCCCACCAGTTCGCCGGCATCATTGGCCACCACCATTCGCCTGATGCGCAGTTTCTGCATCCGATCCCGCACGGCGGCCAGGTCGTCGGCGGGGTGAATACAGGAGAGTGGCGTGCTCATCACCTCGTCGACCCGGGTTGTGCTGAGGGCGAGCGCAAGCCGGCGCATCTGGAGGATGTCGCGTTCGGTGAGAATGCCGATCGGGCGTTCACGGCTGGACCCACCCCGGCCGGGGATCGGTTCCGTCACCACAACGCAGCTGATCCCCCGCAGCGCCATGGTCTGAATGGCCTGGCGCAGCGTGTCCTGGGGGCGCACCGTCACGATGGCGGTGCTCATCACTTCCACAGCCTGTCGAAACCGCAGGAAGAACGTCTCCTTCAGCACACGATTGAGGCTGGTGATGGTGACGATGCCAACGGGGTGGTTCCGTTCGTCGACGATCGGCAGGTGGCGGATCCGCTGCCGGCGCAGCAGGCTCATGGTCGCCAGGATGTCGAGGCATTCATGCCGCTTCCTGCTGATCACCGGATGGGTCATCACCGCCCCCAGCCGGATCTGGTTGGGGGGCAGGTCGCTCAACGCCCACCGCACCGCGTCCCGTTCGGTGAGAATCCCGACCAGTTGCTGCCCCTCCAGCACCAGCACGCAGTTGCCGGTGAGCTGTTCCTCGTCCGTTGAGGCGTCGCTGGCCTCTTGAAGGCTGGAACGCATCACCTCCAGGGCCGCCTCCAGGCTTGCAGTGGTGGGCAGGGTGGGGGGAACCGGCAGGATCGCCCCCTCATGGTCAGGAAGCACCGGAGGCGGCAGTTCTTGGTCGTTGGCCATCGAACCGGTGGGCACCAAGGCAGTGGGGCCAGAAAGGTCTGTGATCATCCTGGCTTTTCATTGGCCCAGGGGTGTGAGCTGAGGCCGGCTGCGACGATGGTGGGCGCCACTGGCTGATCTTCTGGCATGCCGCTCCCCAGGTGCTGGCGGCCCCTGGTCCTTGACTGTCCGCACCGGGCGCCGAAGACCCATGGCTGAACTGCACATCCTTCGGCCGACGGGCTTCATCAACGCCGATACCGGTGCCGATCTGCGCGACCGTATTCACAGCCTCACGGTGGGCGATCCCCGCTCTGTGCTGATTGACTGCGGCGCCATCACCTTCATGGACAGCAGCGGCTTCTCCTGCCTGATCACCGCACTCAAGAGGCTGCGCCGGCAGGGGCGGGAGCTGTTCCTCTGCAGCCTCAACAGCCAGTTGCGGGTGATTCTGGAGACCACAGGCACCATCCAGGTGTTCCGGATCTTTCCCAGCAGTGCTGACTGCCTGCTTTATCTCGAGCAGGAGAACCAGGTGGATGGCGAGCGGTCGTCGCCTGCCAGTTGAGGGCCCGGACCCGAGCGATTGGGTCAGATCGTTCCTCGGGCCGCCACAGTCGGTGCTTGAACAGTGACTCCTGCACCGGACCTGTTCTGTGAGTGAGGAAGCCGGCTAACGGATTTGAACCGATGGCCTTCGCTTTACAAAAGCGCTGCTCTACCGCTGAGCTAAGCCGGCAAGGGCCGGGCCGTCTGGCCCGGGCAGACTTTATCGCTCCCCCAGCGCCCACAGGAGCAGTTGGGTGCGGTTGCGGCAACCGGTCTTGGCCAGCAGGTTCGAGATGTGGCTCTCGACAGTGCGCGGACTCACTACCAGTACAGCGGCGATGCCCTTGTTGCTGCAGCCACTGCGCAGCTGTTGCAGCACCCGCTGTTCCGCTGGAGTGAGCGGAAACAGGGGGAATGGAGCGGTGTTGGTGCAGAGAGCCATCGAGCCTGGTCGAGCTGTCTGCAGGATTCCCCAGCGCGGACAGGCTCAGCGTTGTGGCGGCTCAGCAATGCGCCGGGTCAGCCTTCCGCCGGCTCAGCAACGGCGGCCAGGGGGATGGAACGGGCCCGCTTGATCGGCAGGTTGGCCACCAGGGCTGTGACGCGGTCCTCGGTTTCAAGGCTGACATCGCCCCCTTCCACGTCGATCTCCACGTAGCGGGACACCACTTCAAGAATTTCGCTCCGCATCTTCTCGAGCAGCTCCGGGTTGAGGTCGCTGCGGTCGTGGGCGAGCACCAGCTGCAGCCGCTGCTTGGCCATGGTGGCGCTGGCGGGCTGACGACCCAGCAGTCGGTTGATGAAATCGCGCAGGGTCATCGGTTCAGAAAATCCGGGTCTGCATGAGTCGGCCGAGCTTGGCCCGCAGGCCTTGTCCCTCCTTGGCCGGATCGATCAGGGGGACGGTCTCGCCCCGCAGCCGCCGGGCGATGTTGTGGTAGGCCTTGGCGGCCGGTGAGCCGTTGCCGTTCAGGGTGAGCGGCTCGCCCCGGTTGGTGGAGACGATCACCTGCTCGTCCTCCAGAACCAGCCCCAGCAGCGGCAGGGCCAGGATGTCGGTGACATCGCTCACCGCCAGCATCTCCTGGTTGAGCATCATCTTGGGCCGCACCCGGTTGAGCACCAGCTGGATCGGCTCAATCCCCTGGGTGTTGAGCAGCCCGATCACCCGGTCGGCATCCCGCACGGCGGACACCTCCGGGGTGGTCACCACAATCGCCTCGCGGGCCGCGGCGGCGGCATTGCGGAAGCCATCTTCGATGCCGGCGGGGCAGTCGATCAGCACGATGTCGAAGCGCTCGGCCAGCAGGGCGACGATCCGCTGCATGTCCTCCGGGGTGAGCCACTCCAGCATCCGCGGGTTGCCCGCCGGCAGAAGAGCCAGGTTGGGTTCCTGCTTGTGCTTCACCAGCGCCTGCTCCAGGCGGCAGGTCTCGGCGAGCACCTCCTGGGCTGTGTAGACGATCCGGTTCTCAAGCCCCAGCAGGAGATCGAGGTTGCGCAGGCCGAAATCGGCGTCGAGCACAGCGGTGCGGGAGCCCTGGCGGGCCAGGGCGATGCCCAGGTTGGCGGTGAGGGTCGTCTTGCCCACTCCGCCTTTTCCAGAGCAGATCAGGATGATGCGCGTCGGGGCGGCGGTCACGGCACTGGCTGGCGTTGGATCAGGTTAAGGCCACCGCCAGGCGCTGGTGGTGCTGGCTGATGCGGGCCGCCGGAGCCGGACCCCGATAGAACGGGGTTCCTTCCGTTCCCCTTGCCCGGGATAGACGCGTGGCCGAATCGATAGCCGCATCGCCGCCGGTGACGATCCGCAGCCATCAGCACCTGATCGTGATGCCGGACGACGGGGCCGATGCGGTGGTGGCGCTGATCGACCAGGCCCGTTCGGAGCTGCGTCTCAAGCAGTTCAAGCTCCAGTCCGAGGCGGTGGAGCAGGCCCTGTTGCGGGCGCACCAGCGGGGCGTCCAGGTGCGGGTGATGCTCAACCCCCACACCTCCGGCGGCGACCGCTGGAACGATGAGACCTATGCCTGCCTTCAGAGCTGGGGGATTGCCGTGGCCTGGACCAGTGAGGCCTTTCCGGTGACCCATGAGAAGTCGCTGGTGGTGGATCGCGACTGTGCCCTGATCGCCACCTTCAACCTGTCGGATAAATATTTCACCCAGACCCGCGACTATGGCGTGGTCACCTACGCGGCCCCAGTGATCGAGCAGGTGATCGCTGGTTTCGAGGCCGACTGGAACCGCACCTTCTTCCAGCCCGATCTCTCCGTGGGCCTGGTGTGGAGCAGCATGCACAGCCGAGGTCAGATGGCCCGCATCGTTGACGCGGCCCGTCGCACCCTCTGGATCCAGCATCCCAAGTTCGTGGATGCGGTGATCCTGGAGCGCATCCTGTCGGCGCGGGAGCGGGGTGTGAAGGTGCGGGTGCTGTGCGGCGGCAAGCACGGCATCAGCGACTGGGACATCTACGACACCTTCTCCTCCTTGCGGGTGATGCGGCGCTTCGGGGTGAAGGTGCGCCGGCAGAGGCACCTCAAGCTGCACGCCAAGCTGATCCTGGTGGATGGGGCCTTTGCCCAGACCGGCTCCATGAATATCGACCGCAGCGCCTTTGATCTGCGGCGTGAACTCGGCATCGAGAGCGATGCCCCCGCGGTGGTGAAGCGCCTCAAGGCCACCTTTGAGGCCGACTGGGAGCAGGCCTGTAAATACGACGCTCCAGACCCGCTGGATCCGAGCCTGCATGAGGCGGGTGAGCTGCCGCCCGACCCCCACTTCGTGCACGACTGATGGGTGTCCCCCCTGAGGGTGTGCCCCTCCCTGCTCAGGATCCCGCTGACGAGGATCTCGCCCTGGCCCCGCCTCCCGGGCTTCGGGCCCTGTTCAGCGGCATGCTCCAGGTCGCCCTCTCCTCCTTCGGCGGTGGCCTGTCGGCCTGGAGCCAGCGGATCGTGGTGGAACAGCGCCGCTGGATGAGCAACGAGGCCTTCATCACCGGGCTCACGGTGGCCCGTCTGTTTCCGGGGCCGAATCAGATCAACATGGCCATCTACATCGGCACCAGGTTTCGCGGCCTGCCCGGGGCCCTGGTGGCCCTGGCCGGCATGCTGCTGGTGCCCTTCAGCCTGCTGATGCTGGTGGGGCTGGCCTATTTCCAGCTGCATGGGCTGCCGGCGGTGGATCGGGTGCTTGCCGGCGTGGTGGCCGCCGCCGCCGGCATGGCCCTGTCGATGGGGTTCAAGATCCTGCACACCTATCTGGGCGACCGCATGGCCCTGCTGCTGGCGGCCGTCACCTTCCTGGCCCTGACCCTGGGGCATCTGCGCCTCGTGCCGGTGGTGCTGGTGCTGGGTCCGCTGGCGATGGCCTGGTACTGGCCCCGCCCAGGCACAACCCCATCGGGCCCTCCCTGATGGTGCCGCTGATCTGGATGTCCCCATCGACCCGGCTTCTGGCCGCGGCTCAGGCCTGCACTCCCGCGTCCCTTTCGGATCTGGGCAGCCTGCTGCGCGTGATCGGGGAGTTTCTGTCGTTGTCGCTGTTCTCCCTGGGGGGCGGTAACACGCTGCTGGCTGAATACCACCATCTCAGCGTCGAGCAGTTCTGCTGGCTCACCAATGCCCAGTTCGCCGATCTCTACGCCCTGGCGGAGGCGGCTCCTGGACCCAGCTCCATGATCGTGGGCCTGCTTGGCCTGGGGGCGGCTCAGCGTGAGGGTCCCTTCTGGGCGTTGCTTTCGGCCTACGGAGCGGAATGCGCCATCCTGCTGCCCTCCACCCTGCTGATGGTGCTGGCCTGCCTGGGTTGGCAGCGCTTCCGCAACTCCCCCTGGCGTGTGTCCTTTGAGCGGGGTCTGGGGCCGATCACCCTCGGCATCCTGTTCGCGGTGGGCCTGAAAATCCTCCACACCGCCGATAACAACCCCCCCGGGGTTGTGGTGTCTGTGGTGGTGTGTGTGCTGATGCTGCGCACCCGGATCTCCCCCCTGTGGTTCATGGCGGTGGCCGGGGTGCTGGGCGGCTTCGGGCTGATCAACCGCTGAACCGCTCGGCTGCGCTCAGTCTCCCCCCGGGCCGCAGCAGCTGGGGGCCGGCGGGATCGATCCGGATCGTTCCGTCCATCAACCGGGCTTCCTCCGCCAGGCCAGGCGGTGGCGGCTCCGCTGGGCCACGGGCCACGGCCGCGGCGATGCGCAATTGCAGGGGGCGCAGCTGCAGGGCCACGATCCGGGCCCGGTCATCGCCCTGGCAGCCTGCATGGGCCACGCCCCGCAGCCGGCCCCAGACCAGCACGTCGCCGGCGGCACTGATCCGGGCTCCGGGGTTCACGTCCCCCAGCAGCAGCACCGAGCCGGGGGCCTGCAGATGATCCCCGGAGCGCAGGGTGCCCCGATGGATCAGGAATTCGAGCTCCGGGCCGGTTGTGGAAGCCGCGGCTGAGGCAGGGCTCTCGCCTGGACCGGCTCCGGGCTCAGCGTTCCGCAGTGGCGGTGGACAACCGCTCTCGACGCCGAGGGCGGCCGCGGCCACCAGGGTGTCGTCGCTGCGGCTGATGACCCGCAGCAGGCCATGCCCGGCCGTGTCCAGCAGCTCCTGGATGGCCCGCAGCTGCGGCAGGTTGAGGTTGAGATCGAGGGCTTCCAGTTCCACCCAGCCCGGTGGGGGTGAGGCCCCGAGGGCATAGCGCACCTCTTCGACTCCGTCGGCCCCATCGGGCGTGGTGTTCAGCACCAGCCGGTGGGGCTGGCCCGGAGCCTCCGCCAGGAACACCGCTGCCATCCGTTCCGGATTCGATTGCCGCGAAGGCTAGGTGTGCAGTTCCGCCAGGCGCTGCTGCAGGGGCTCGCGCACCTCCGCAGGATGGATCAGCCAGGCCTGCTCCACCGGTTGGATCAGGCTTCGCACCAGGGGCGATCGGGTTTCAAGCGCCTCAAGCCGTTCGCCATCCCAGAGCCGCAGCCCCCCTTTGTAGGGGTGATAGCCCCGGTTCTGGCTCTGCTGCAGACCGCAGCAGCGCTCCGCCACCAGCTGCTGCCGCCGGGCCATCCCCTGCACCTCGGCCAGCAGCTCCAGCCGCTGGGTGCTGGCCAGATCGCTCACGTCGGTGGCCTTGAGCAGGCGCCGATCCAGCAGGCGGGCACAGGGCTCCCTCAGTTCCTCGGGCCCCTCTTCCCGCCAGCGCAGCAGGTGATAGCCGCTGCGCAGGTCGTCGTTGGCCAGGTAGGTCTCCAGGTCCAGCGCGTCGCTGTGCCACAGCCAGCGGCTCATCACCATGTCGCTGAACACCTGCCCTGGACCCAGCCGCCGCGCCACGGCGATCACCTGGCTGAGCAGCCAGTTGCACACCACGTTGAGACGGTGGTTGTAGACGCTGCGATACATCAGCTGGCGCACCACCAGGTAATGCTCCACAGCCATCAGCCCCTTGGGGTGAAGGGCGAGGTTGCCGTCGGGCGCGAGCGTCAGGGCCGCCAGGATGCGCTCGAGATCGAGCTGGCCGTAGCGGATGCCGGCGCTGTAGCTGTCCCGCACCAGATAGTCGAGGCGATCGCAGTCGAGCTGGCTGCTCACCAGGGCCCGGATCGCCTGGCGGGGATAGCGGCCGTGCTCCAGCAGATCCGCCACCGCATCCGCGGTGCCGGCGCCCTCCGCATCGAGGCGCTGCCGCAGATCCGGGTGATTCCGCACCAGCCGTGCAGACCAGCGCTCGTGGCGCAGCCCGAACATGTCCTCGCCGGTGTGGCTCAAGGGGGCGTGCCCCAGGTCGTGGAGCAGGGCCGCGGCAAAGAGCACGGGCTTGTGCTCCTCCAGGGAGGGATCGTGGCGGATCAGCCGCTGCAGGGCCAGGCGGGCCAGATGCAGCACTCCGAGGGAGTGGGTGAAGCGGCTGGATTCGGCGCCGTGAAAGGTGAGGAACGCCGGCCCAAGCTGGCGGATCCGGCGCAGCCGCTGGAACGGTGCGGTGTCGATCAGGTCGATCGCCAGGGCTTCGGCCGGATCCTGCCGATCGAGCTGGATGGCCCCATGCAGGGGATCGTGATAGGTGCGCTGGCCGATCACTGGGTCTGGGTCGGCGCTTGTGCCTGCTGGATCTGGTGGGTCAGCAGCCGCTGGGCCTCTTCCAGCCAGGAGTCGTCCTCACCCCCCGGATCGAGCGGTTCCGGCGCCCCTAGCTCCAGATCAGGCCGAATGCCCTGGTTCTGGATGTCGCGACCATCCGGTGTGAGGTAGCGGGCCACCGTCACCGCCAGACCACTGCCGTCTCCCAGGGGAATCAGGGTCTGGATCAGGCCCTTGCCGAAGGTGCGGCTGCCCACCAGCCGGCTGCGCTCCTGGTCCTGCAGGGCGCCGGCCAGGATCTCGCTGGCACTGGCCGTACCGCCGTTCACCAGGGTGAGCATGGGCCCGTCGTAGAGCACGCCGAGATGGGCCTGCTGCCGGTCCCCGATGCCGCCGCGGTCTTCGGTCTCCACGATCACCGACCCATTGAGCAGGTCGTCGGCCACGGCGAGCCCGGCGCTCACAAGGCCGCCGGAGTTGTTGCGCAGATCGAGGATCAGGCCTTCGATGTCCTTGCCTGTCAGGTCGGCGATCGCCTGCTGCACCAGTTCCGGCACCGGTTCACTGAACTGGGTGATGCGCAGGTAGCCGAGGGTGAGGTTGCCCTGGCGCAGCCGTTTGCTGCGCACGGGCCGCAGGTCCACCTGGCGCCGCTCCAGTTCCACCTCCCGCTCCTGACCCTGCGGGTCCCGCAGCTGCACCAGAACGGTGCTGCCGGAGGGGCCCCGCAGCCGGGTTGCGGTCAGATCAAGTCCCAGTTCAGCGGTGTCGATGCCATCCACGGCCAGCACTTCCGTACCGCTGGCGATGTGGGCATCGGCGGCCGGAGAGCCGTCCAGCGGGGCGATCACGACGATCTGCTCGTCGGCGGCACGCAGGCCAAGCTGCAGGCCCACGCCGGTCACGGTGCCCTGTTGCGTGGCGGATTGCAGGGTGCTGAATTCGGCGGGTCGCAGCAGCCGGGTGTAGGGGTCGTCGAGGGGGGTCAGCATCGTTTCGATCGCCGCGTAGGCGTCCGCCGAGCTGCTGATCGGCTGTTCCAGGGCCTTCTGGCGCAGCCGTCGCCAGTGAATCGGCACGAAGCGACCGGGGTCCACGTAGCTCTGGTTCACCAGCCGCCACGCTTCCACCACCAGTTGCTGGGCGTCGTTCAGGGCCAGTGCCGCCGAAGTTGTCCAGGGCGTCAGCAGCAGGCTCAGCACCAGGGTGAGCCCCAGCCCGCGCCGCAGAAGGCGTTGCAGGCTCTGGGGCGGGATTCGGTTCGGCGGGGGGGGCTGCCGTTGCGCGCTCACGGAGGGTTTCGGGCGGTCGGTAGACTCTCGCAACCCAAGCCGCCCGCTGCATGGCGAATTCCTCTCCTGCCGCAAAGTCGTCACCTGTATACGACTGGTTCCAGGAGCGCCTGGAAATTCAGGCGATCGCCGACGACATCTCCGCCAAGTACGTGCCGCCGCACGTCAATATTTTTTATTGCCTTGGCGGCATCACCCTGGTCTGCTTCCTGATCCAGTTCGCCACTGGGTTTGCGATGACCTTCTATTACAAGCCCACGGTCGCTGAGGCCTACTCCTCGGTTCAGTACCTGATGACGGACGTCAGTTTTGGCTGGCTGATCCGTTCGGTCCACCGTTGGAGCGCCTCGATGATGGTGCTGATGCTGATTCTTCATGTGTTCCGCGTCTATCTCACCGGTGGTTTCAAACGTCCCCGTGAGCTCACCTGGATCACTGGCGTCACCATGGCCGTGATCACCGTGTCGTTCGGTGTCACCGGCTACTCGCTCCCCTGGGATCAGGTGGGCTATTGGGCCGTGAAGATCGTCAGTGGCGTTCCGGCAGCCGTTCCTGTGGTGGGCGACTTCATGGTCGAACTGCTGCGGGGAGGTGAAAGCGTCGGCCAGGCCACGCTGACCCGCTTCTACAGCCTGCACACCTTTGTGATGCCCTGGCTGCTGGCTGTCTTCATGCTCATGCACTTCCTGATGATTCGCAAGCAAGGAATCTCTGGTCCCTTGTGATCCAGCCCGGTCCAGGCCACCCTTGGCCTGGGCTCCGGTTTGCGAAGTGTTGCAATCCAGCAGGACTGGTCTGGCTTGCTGCCTCCCTCGAGCCTGTCTCCTTCCTAGCTTTCAACTCCAGGTTCACGCCGGCTTGCCGGCTCCCCTTTCACGGCCTCCGTCATGCACATCCTCAAGAAGCCTGACCTCACCGATCCCAAGCTGAGGGCCAAGCTGGCCAAGGGCATGGGCCACAACTATTACGGTGAACCAGCCTGGCCCAACGATCTCCTCTACATCTTCCCGGTGGTGATCCTGGGCACCATCGCCTGTGTGGTTGGGCTCGCCGTGCTTGATCCCGCCATGCTGGCGGATAAGGCTGATCCCTTTGCCACTCCTCTCGAAATTCTGCCGGAGTGGTACCTGTACCCGGTTTTCCAGATCCTGAGGGTTGTGCCCAACAAGCTGCTGGGCATTGCTCTGCAGACGATGGTTCCCCTCGGCTTGATGCTGATTCCCTTCATCGAGAGCTTCAACAAGTTCCAGAATCCCTTCCGTCGCCCGGTCGCCATGGCAGCGTTTCTGTTCGGCACCGTCTTCACGATTTATCTCGGCATTGGAGCCGCTTTGCCGATCGACAAATCTCTGACCCTCGGCCTGTTCTGATCAGCTGCTATAACGACGAGCAAACAGTCTGCTACTAATGAAGCCCCGGTAGATTCCGGGGTTTTTTCATGCAGCGAATTTGTTGCACGTGCATCGCTCGCTATCTGACCAGGCTGGGTTGCGCTGCTCTTTCTTCAAGGGGTCTCAATATCAATCAGGCTCACCTGGCTGGGGTTGACTCGCAGCATGTGGTGCAGCAGCAGAAAGCCCACGATCGTCCAGGTCTGGTAGGTACGTGCCTGCTGACCCACCCAGGTGCCGGTGGGTCCGTCGAAGTACTCGGCCCATTGCTGACGCGGCAGCTGGTTGAGCTGGGCCCAGTAGCACTCTTCCATCATGGCCCGCATCTGACCCATCAGCAGCACGTCCGCCTCGGGGTGGCGCTGCTCATGCAGAAGCACAGCACCGGCCAGATACCAGAGCAGACTGGGCCAGTGCCCGCCGTTGTGATAACTCCAGGGCCAGTTCTTTGGGTCTGATCCCGTTTTATTCATCCATTCGTCGGCCTCCATGGGGGGATGGCAGATGCGCATCGGCATCTGCGCCATCAGATGTTCGCGGTTGTGCAGCACCAGCCGGAACAGGGCCCGCTGCTGGGGTGCCGTGATCAGGCCGAACAGACAGGCGAGGGAGTTGCCGAGGCTGTAGAAGCGGAAGTCCGGCCGGCCGGTGCGCATATTGCCGATCAGGTAGCCGCCCCGGTTCTCGAGCCAGTCCTGCAGCCAAGGGGGGATCACCTGAGGCTGCACATTGAACTCGTTCTCGTGCTGGTGGTCGCCGTACTGCTCGGTGGGCCGGCGCCGCAGAACCTGTACCGTTTTGCTGGTCACCCAGTAGTGCTTCAGCAGGAAGGATCGCAGATCATGCATCCACTCCTGGGTGAGTTCGATCCGCTGATGCAGCAGTCGGCTCATGCGGTCACGCTGGGCCAGTTCCATCAGGTGGCAGCAGCTGCGCAGGCAGCCGTAGAGGAGCACCTCCACCTCCAGCGGGTTGCCCCAGACATCCATCGGACGATCAATCATGAAGGCACAGTCCGGCACGAACAGCACGGGCGTGCCCTCAAAGGTGGGATGCAGCACCAGGTCCAGCAGCAACTGCACGCCGCGTTGAACCTGCTGACTGGCACCGAATTCCATGTCACGGCTGCGCTTCACATACAGCCAGCAGAGGATGGGCCACCACAGGCTGGCGTCGACTGAGGTGATCCGTCCGATCGATCGCTGGCCGTAGTCGGCCAGCACGACCCCGTCCTGCTCCACAAAGCTGGTGGGAAACACACCGCGGGTCTTGATGTCGTTGCTCTGCAGTTCCAGCGAGACAGAGAGGAAGTTGCGCACCACCTCAAAACGGCCCTGCAGCAGCAGGTAAATCATCACCGGCACGTTGTCCCGCAGGAACACCTCGCCGTAATTGGCCTCTCCGGAGCGGCGCGGATGGTCGAGCGCGGCCACCGATCCCACCAGTTCACCCTTGACCCTCACCAGGGTGCGCTCGAAGTGCTCCTGGGCGCGGATCACCACGGCGTCTTCCTTGGAGCTGGGCCGAACCCTTTGGTGCTGTTGGCTGAACGGTCGGGACACGGGCCTCCATGGGAGCTTGGGCCAACGGTAGAAACGTTGTACCGGCCATGAACCACGGCTGGAACAATTCAGGAATGCATGGGGCCTGATCGCTGCAGCAGAGCTTTCCATGCGCACAGCTGCTTCGGCGCAGCCCTGCAAGGTTCAAGAAGGAGGTCTCAGGTCCAAGAAGGAGACCTCAGGGCCAGGGCTGGATCCGTAGCTTGCGATGTGGTCCAGGCCTGGATCGGGAGCTTGGACTTGGGTTGTGTCTGCGACTGCAGCTGTCTTGGCATGCAACAAAGGTTCAGACGTCCCTGCCCCGCTCGCGTCTGAGTCTGAGCGGAGGTCCGCCCAGCCTGTCGACCAGATCAGGGTGCTCAGGGGTTCCGGGTTTTGTCCGACCATCCCTGCCTTCCCCTTTCTCTGTTTCCTGCCTGTTCCCCTCTGGCGCTTGATTCGTCGCTGCTCCAGGCCCCTGTGCCTTCCAATGAAGATGCTTCGGCCGGCGCCGGTCCGGCTGAGCTGGCTTTCAGAGGTCGGGACTGCCAGGCAAGCGGTGAAAGGCCCCATCAGTGGGAGCTTGCGCAATCGAAGGTGTATGGGGTATGGTTTTGGACTGCGCAGCACACCGGGAGCGAGAGCGCCGGTGGAAACGCAGAGTCTTCGGTGCCGCGAGGCACTGAGGGCGAGTGCCATTTGCCTGGAAGGGTGAAGGGTGCGTGCTTACGACGAAGGAGGCGCGAGCCACCGGTGTTGTAGGTTTCCTGAGTCGCTGAGAGGCGACGTGCCGAGACGACCCGGAGCCGAGAGGCCAAGGGAGTGGAGGCAGCACCTGGACAATTGAAAAGTTTAGGAACTGACGCTTCTACCGCGTCATTCTGATCGGATCGAACGGTTCTGAGTTTGCAGTGGACCAGCCTTGTGCTGGCGCCAGTGTGGAGTCAAAGCCAGTTGGATGCGGTGTCGAGGATGACGAAACGAGCGGTAGAGGTGTGAGGTCCCGTCAAACATTTTAAGCGACGGGAACCTGCAGTGATGTGGTGCTGCCTTGAGGTCTCACGCCTTGGGTCAGAACCGGGTGAAAACCAGCTGTGGGTGACTGAAGCGAACCGGATCTGAGATCTGGGAAAGTCACGGGATTGTGAAGCGAACCATCAGGAAGAATCTGTTCGGAGAGATCCAGATAGAGAGGTCTAGACGGCAAGCGAAACAGTTGTGTGCACTCTCGAACCCTTTCGGTCAGTCGAAAGGTGGTCCCAACTGAAGACTGTGCGCCAGTGCAGGATTTGGGTGAGCGACAAACTTCTCTGCGATGAAAGCTCAAGCGAAAGTTTAGAGCT
>NZ_JAYGIC010000145.1:0-34883 GCF_034931105.1 Synechococcus sp. CCY9201
CCGGGGCTGATGGCCGCTGCCCGCCCCCACCACCACGCCCAACCCACCAGCCACCAGCACCGGTGACCCCGGCCCCAACCCGGCCAGGCCCGGCATCGTCAGGCCGATGCTGCCGGCACCGCCGCAGCTGAACAACGCGTTGCCGAAGGGACCCAGCAGGGGGCCGTAGGGGGAGCGGATCAGCCCTTCGGCGCTGCTCACGGCCACCACGCCGTTCTCGCTGATGGCGCGATGCAGGCTGAGGCGGGCCACGCCGATGCGATCAAGGTCAAGGCTGGTATGCAGTTCCGGACGGGGCTGCAGAGGCGTGGCCTCGCCGGTGGCCGCCAGACTCACCCGCTGACCGGCCAGCAGGTTCGCCAGCACCTGGGCGCCCCCAGCGGCGATCGGCAGCAGCAGCTCGCCCGGCCCGGCTCCGGCCAGGGCCGCCACCCCATCCACCTGCGCCTCCCGGATCCGGATCGGGGGATCGGTGGGGCCCAGGCCGAGCAACAGGCACCCCTGATCGATGAAGCTGGCGTCGGCGGCCACCACCACATCGGTTGCGGCGTAGGCCTGCTCCAGCCCCAGCTCCGCCACCCGCTGCCGGAAAACGGCGGCCGTGCAGACCCGCAACGTGCCCTGCCGCTGCCGCCGCTGCAGATCGACCTCAGTGCGAACCGCTCGGCTCATGGGGCTTCGATAAACTGCCGTCTTCTAGAGACGGTCGTGCATGGCGGATCCAAGCGGGCCCGGACCCACAGGCCCCGGGGAATCCGACGGGCGGATCATCCAGGCCGACCTTCGCAACGAGATGTCGCGCTCCTATCTGGAGTATGCGATGAGCGTGATCGTGGGCCGGGCCCTGCCCGATGCCCGCGATGGCCTGAAGCCGGTGCATCGCCGCATCCTCTACGCGATGTACGAGCTGGGTCTCACCAGCGACCGGCCCTACCGCAAATGCGCCCGGGTGGTGGGCGAGGTGCTGGGTAAGTACCACCCCCACGGCGACACAGCGGTCTACGACGCCCTGGTGCGGATGGCCCAGGACTTCTCGATGCGCATGCCCCTGATCGATGGGCATGGCAACTTCGGGTCGGTGGACAACGATCCGCCGGCGGCGATGCGCTACACCGAATCGCGCCTCCAGGCCCTCACCACCGACAGCCTGCTCGAAGACATCGAGAGCGAAACGGTCGATTTCGTCGACAACTTCGACGGCAGTCAGCAGGAACCGACGGTGATGCCGGCGCGCATCCCCCAGCTGCTGCTGAATGGCTCCACCGGCATCGCCGTGGGGATGGCCACCAACATCCCGCCCCACAACCTCACCGAACTGATTGATGGCCTGCTGGCCCTGATCGCCGATCCCGAGCTCGACGATCGTCAGCTGCTGGCCCTGGTTCCCGGGCCGGACTTCCCCACCGGCGGCCAGATCCTCGGCCGCCGGGGCATCCGCGAGATGTACACCACCGGCCGCGGCTCGGTGACGATGCGCGGTGTGGCGATGATCGAGACCGTGGAGGCCAAGGGCCGTCCGGACCGCGATGCGGTGATCATCACCGAGCTTCCGTATCAGACCAACAAGGCGGCGCTGATCGAGCGGATCGCCGAAATGGTGAACGACAAGAAGCTGGAGGGCATCGCCGACATCCGCGACGAATCGGATCGCGATGGTATGCGGATCGTGATTGAACTGCGGCGTGATGCTTATCCTCAGGTGGTGCTGAATAATCTGTTCAAGCTCACACCGCTCCAGAATAATTTCAGCGCCTATATGCTGGCGCTGGTCAAGGGCGAACCGGTGCTGCTCACCCTGCGCAAGATGCTGCAGGTGTTCCTTGAGTTCCGCATCGAGACGATCGAGCGACGCACGCGCTACCTGCTGCGCAAGGCCGAGGAGCGCGATCACATCCTGCTCGGCCTGCTGATCGCGCTTGACAATCTCGACGCGATCATCGCCCTGATCCGCAGCGCGGCCGACACCGCCACCGCCCGCATCGCGCTGACCGAGCAGTTCGGCCTGACCGAGATCCAGGCCGACGCGATCCTGCAGATGCAGCTGCGGCGCCTCACCGCCCTGGAGGCCGACAAGATCAGGCTGGAGCACGAGGATCTGCTCGCCAAGATCACCGACTACAAGGACATCCTGGCCAGGCGGGAGCGGGTCCTGGGCCTGATCGAGGAGGAACTGCAGGCGATCCGCACCCGTTACGGCTCGCCCCGCCGCACCGAGATCCTCGATCTCGAAGGCGGCCTCGAAGACATCGACCTGATCGCCAACGAGCGCTCCGTGGTGTTGCTCACCGAGAACGGCTACCTCAAGCGGATGCCGGTGAGTGAGTTCGAGGCCACCAGCCGCGGCACCCGCGGCAAGGCGGGCACCAAGAGCCAGGGCGAAGAGGCGGTGAAGCTGTTCATCAGCTGCAACGATCACGATGCCTTGCTGCTGTTCAGCGATCGCGGTGTGGTGTATTCCATCCCCGCCTACCGCGTGCCGCTCTGCAGCCGTGCCGCCAAGGGAACACCGGTGGTGCAGTTGCTGCCGATTCCGCGTGAGGAGGCCCTCACCTCCCTGCTGGCCGTGAGCGACTTCGACGACAGCATGCAGCTGCTGATGTTGACCAGCGGCGGCTACATCAAGCGCACCAATCTGTCGGCCTTCGCCAATATCCGCTCCAATGGTCTGATCGCCATCTCCCTGGAAGATGGCGATGCCCTCACCTGGGTGCGGCTCGCCCTGCCCGGCGACAGTGTGCTGATCGGCTCACGCCAGGGCATGACCATCCACTTCCGTCTCCTCGATGAGGAACTGCGGCCGCTGGGACGCACGGCCAGGGGTGTGCGGGCCATGAATCTGCGCGCCGGTGATCTGTTGGTGAGCATGGATGTGCTGCCCGTGGAGCTGGCCGATCGGGTCGCCCGCAGTGCCATCAGCGAGGACGATGGTGATAGCGAAGCCGATGGCCAAGAACTCGCCCCGTCCGAAGGGCCCTGGGTGCTGGTTGCGTCAGCCAGTGGGCTGGGCAAGCGGGTGCCGGTCGATCAGTTCCGGCTCCAGAAACGGGCCGGCATGGGCCTGCGCACCATGAAGTTCCGCCGCGATGGCGACGTGCTGGTGGGCCTCAAGGTCGTGGGCAGCGGCGAGGAATTGCTGCTGGTGAGCGAGCGCGGCGTGATCGTGCGGATGCAGGCCGATGCGGTGCCGCAGCAATCGCGCGCCGCCACAGGGGTGCGACTTCAGAAGCTGGATTCCGGCGACCGCCTCAGCGAGGTGGTGCTGGTACCGCCGGCGCCTGAGGAGGAGGAGGAGGAACTCCCGCCCGTTCCCGATCCCGAGGTCTGAGGTCCGTCATGGTCGATGTCCTGGTGATCGGCAGCGGACCGGCGGCGCTGGCGATCACGGCCGCCCTCGGCAGGTGCGGCGTCAACGTGATCGCCCTGGCGCCTCAGCCCCCTGAGACCCCCTGGGAGAACACCTACGGGGTCTGGGGCGAGGAGGTGGACAGCCTGGGGCTGAGCCATCTGCTGGCCCACCGCTGGAGCAACACGGTGAGCTGGTTCGGGCCCGAACCCCTCAGCCACGAGCGGGACTATGGCCTGTTCGATCGCCACAGGCTGCAGCAGCACTGGCTGGAGCAGGGTCGCGCCACCGGCGTGCTGTGGCAGTGCGGCCAGGCGACCCGGATCGAGCACGGCTCCCACCAATCCACGGTGAGCCTGGCCGATGGCAGCCAGCTGCGGGCTCGACTGGTGGTGGATGCCAGCGGCCATCAGCCGGTGTTCGTCCGGCGGCCCGATCGGGGGCCCGTGGCCGGCCAGGCCGCCTACGGAATCGTGGGGAGGTTTTCGGCGCCACCGGTGGATCCGAGCCAGTTCGTGCTGATGGATTTCCGCGCCGACCACCTCGCGCCGGAGGAGCGGCAGCAACCGCCCACCTTTCTCTACGCGATGGATCTGGGCGATGGCGTGTTCTTCGTGGAGGAGACCTCCCTCGCGCTGGCTCCGGCCGTTCCCTTTGCCGTGCTGAAACAGCGCCTGCAACGCCGCCTCAGCCATCGCGGCGTGGCGGTGCAGGAGATCCATCACGAGGAGTTCTGCCTGTTCCCGATGAATCTGCCGCTGCCTGACCTGGATCAACCCGTGGTGGGCTTTGGCGGGGCCGCCAGCATGGTCCATCCCGCCTCGGGCTACATGGTGGGCGCGCTGTTGCGCCGGGCGCCGGTGCTGGCCGAGGCGATGGCCGAAGCTCTGGCGGATGCGCAGTGCCCCACGGCGGAGCTGGCCCGGCGCTCCTGGCGAGCCCTCTGGCCGCAGGAGCTGCGCCGCAAGCATGCCCTGTATCAGTTCGGCCTCGAGAAGCTGATGCGGTTTCCCGAGGAGCAGATCTGCCACTTCTTCGAGACCTTCTTCCACCTGCCGAATCGGCAGTGGTATGGCTTCCTCACCAACACCCTGCCGCTGCCGGAGCTGGTGGGGGCCATGCTGAAGCTGTACGGATCTGCCCCCTGGGACGTGCGCTGGGGCCTGATGGAGCCCCGCGGACGCGAGGCGGATCTGCTCACCCGGGTGCTTACGCTCTGAGCCTCACGGTTCCTGCAATAGATCAGGGGATGCTGGACCAGTCGGCGGCATTGAGCAGAGGGAAAAGGCCATCTTCCCGTTCCACCGCCGCCAGCCAGCTGCCACTCAGCTCGTTGCCCTGATCGATCGCCTCCATCAACCGCCAGAAGCGATCGAGGTGGCGGTGGATGCGCTCACGGGCCAGATCGGTGGTGGTGCCGGCCCGCAGGATGAAGCTCCAGTCGGAGCTCTGGGCCAGCAGCAGCTCCCGGCCGGCCTGGGTGAGCAGATCGCGCTGATGTTCGCTGCCCACGCCGCGGTTCACCCGCCGCACCATCGCCTGGGAGGCGCGATGCCACTGGGGAACCACCCAGGCGTTGGTGTCGTTCAGCCAGTAGTCGTGATACCCCCCCTGGCCCCAGCTGGAGGGAGAGGGGCGGCAGACCTGCAGTTGATCCCCACCGGTCAGCACCTCGCGCAGGTGGCAGAAGCGCACACCGCTGCCAGGCGCCTGCCGGAACAGCTCCGCCAGGAACCCCGGCCCCTCGAACCACCAGTGGCCGAACAGTTCCGCGTCAAACGGTGCCACCAGCAATGGCGGCCGGTCCATGGCCGAGCCCAGGGCCTGCAGCTGATCCGTGCGGCCGGCCAGATAGGCGGCGGCATGCTCCGCCAGGCGAGTCTGGGCCGCGGCGGGGTCATAGGGACGCTTGCGATCGAGAGGACAGTCGCGGCCACTCACACAGTGCAGCTTCAGACCGAGCGGCCGGCGACTGGTGATGCCGGCCTCGTCCAGCACCTCATCGCTCAGATCCCAGCCGAGATCGCGGTGGAATTCGCGGTACACCGGATCACCGGGATACCCCTCGCTCGCACTCCAGACCGGCAGGGTGGAGGCACTGTCGCGTGCGAAGAAAGCCACACCCGCCGGCGAGCAGATCGGCGCATAGACGCCGTACCGGGGTCTGGGCAGCGCATGCAGCAGACCGTGGCCGTCGAGCAGGGAGTAGCGCAGGCCGGCGCTGACCATCACCTGATCGAGACCTTCGTAGTAGGCGCATTCCGGCAGCCAGATGCCGAGGGGACGCTCCCCCAGCAGGCGCTGGTGCTCGCGGATGGCGGTGAGCAGCTGGGCCCGGACCGCCTCAGGGGTGTGGCGCAGCAGCGGCAGATAGCCGTGGGTGGCGGCGCAGGTGATCAGATCCAGCACCCCCCGTTGCTGCAGGGCCCGAAATCGGGGCAACAGGGTGCCGCCGCTGGCCCGGAACTGGTCTGCTGCGGCCTGGAGGCGCATGTCCAGATCCAGAACCGCGTCCCGGTGCGTGGATGGCGCCAGAGCCAGGAGCTGCTGACGTTGCTCCAGCCAGGCCGGGAAGCGGGCGTTCAGATCGGCGTCGCAGAGCAGCGACAGCAGGGTGGGGGAGAGCCCCAGGGTGAGGCGCGGCTGCTGCTGCGGGTCAGCCGCGGCCGCCTCCAGCATGGCCAGCAGCGGCAGGTAACACTCCTGCAGCGCCTGAAAGTACCAGTCTTCCTCCAGGGATCCCGGATCCCCCGAGCGCACGTAGGGGAGATGGGCGTGGAGCACCAGGGCCAGATTCCCTGCGGCCATGGGCTTGCGGCGATGCGGGCAGTGTAGGCCTCGCCCCTAGGCTGAACGTTGTCGCCCTCCACCCCATGCAGCTGGTCCTGGCGGTTGACGGTCACGGCATGTTTTATGCCCAGCAGAAGCTGGGTTGGTTCTTCGATCCCCGCCGCCTGCTGGAGCTGGCCCGCGAGCAGGCGGGTGGGGAACCAGCCAGCGCCTTCTGGTACGCGGGTCTCAAGGATCACACCGATCAGCGCCCCTTCCGGGACGCCCTCACCAGCCTGGGATTCACCGTGCGCACCAGGCCCCTGCGGGAGTTCGGCGGAGGCGACGCCGAGACCCGTCACTACGGACGGGCCAATCTCGAGGTGGAGATCGCCATCGATCTGATGGCGGTGGCCGGCCGCACCGACGAGGTCTGGCTGCTGAGCGGCAGTCGTGACCTGGAGCGGCTGGTGGAGGTGCTGCGGGCCCGGGGCCTGCGCATCGTGGTGATGAGCACCGAGGGGATGGTGGCCCGGGAACTGCGCAACGCCGCCGATCGCTTCGTGGACCTGGCCAGCCTGCGGGAGCGCCTCGAAAAGGCTGAGGCCCTGCAGGCGCCCGTGTTCCAGCGCCAGGGAGCGGCCCAGGCGACCCCCTAGACTCCACTCAACTCATACTCATTCCGACTTAACTGCCATGGCCCGCGATCCCGGCCGGGTGCTGATCTTCGACACCACCCTGCGCGACGGCGAGCAGTCGCCCGGTGCCAGCCTCAACCTCGAGGAGAAGCTGGCCATCGCCCAGCAGCTGGCCCGGCTCGGTGTGGACATCATTGAGGCCGGCTTTCCCTTCGCCAGCAGCGGCGACTTCAACGCCGTGCAGCGCATCGCCGCCAGCGTCGGCACCCCCGAGGGACCCGTGATCTGCGGCCTTGCCCGCGCGGCCCAGGGCGACATCAAGGCCTGTGCCGACGCCGTGGCCCCGGCGGCCCGCCGCCGCATCCACACCTTCATCGCCACCAGCGACATCCACCTGGAGCACAAGCTGCGCAAATCCCGCACCGAGGTGCTGGCGATCACCGCTGAGATGGTTGCTTACGCCCGCTCGCTGGTCGACGACGTCGAGTTCTCCTGCGAGGACGCCGGCCGCTCCGATCCGGACTTCATGTACCAGGTGATCGAGGTGGCGATCCGGGCCGGGGCCACCACGATCAACATCCCCGACACGGTGGGTTATGCCACGCCGTCGGAATTCGGTCAGCTGATCGCGGGCATCAATGCCCACGTGCCCAACATCGACCAGGCCGTGATCTCGGTGCACGGCCACAACGACCTCGGCCTGGCCGTGGCCAACTTCCTCGAGGCCGTCAAGCACGGCGCCCGCCAGCTGGAATGCACGATCAATGGCATCGGCGAGCGGGCCGGCAATGCCTCCCTTGAGGAGCTGGTGATGGCCCTGCACGTGCGGCGCAGCTACTTCAACCCCTTCCTGGGCCGTCCGGCAGACAGCACTGAACCGCTCACGGGCGTCCGCACGGAGGAGATCACCAAGACCTCGCGCTTGGTGAGCAATCTCACCGGTATGGCGGTACAACCCAACAAGGCGATTGTGGGGGCCAATGCCTTCGCCCACGAATCGGGCATCCATCAGGACGGTGTGCTCAAAAATCGCCTCACCTACGAGATCATCGACGCCCGCACCGTGGGGCTCAGCGACAACCGCATCTCGCTGGGCAAGCTCTCCGGCCGCAGTGCTTTTCGCGCGAGACTGGAGGAACTCGGCTACACCCTTGAGCGCGAGGATCTCGACGACGCCTTCGCCCGCTTCAAGGAGCTGGCCGACCGCAAGCGCGAGATCAGCGACCGCGACCTTGAGGCGATCGTCAGCGAGCAGGTGCAGCTGCAGGATGAGGCGCGTTTCACCCTCAAGCGGGTCCAGGTGAGTTGCGGCACGGGGCTGCAGCCCACGGCCACCGTCACCCTGCAGACGGCCGATGGCGCCGAATGCACCGAGGCGACCATCGGCACCGGTCCTGTGGATGCGGTCTGTCAGGCCCTGAACCGGCTGGCCGGGGTGCCCAATGAGCTGGTGGAATTCAGCGTCAAATCGGTCACCGAGGGCATCGATGCCATGGGCGAGGTGACGATTCGCCTGCGGGCCGCCGGGGTGCTCTACTCCGGCCATTCCGCCGACACCGACATCGTGGTGGCAGCGGCCCAGGCCTTCGTGAACGCGCTCAACCGCCTCGTGGCAGGAGCCCAGCGAGCCCCTCTGCATCCCCAGAAAGCGCCCCTGCCGGTGGCCGAGATTCCGAGGCTCTAGATCGATGGGCCGCTCCCTGCCGCTGCTGCAACGCTGGAGCTAATGCAGGCTGCGCCTGCTGCTCTGAGCTGTGGCGCTGGGCGACCTGCTGCTTGAGGCCAGGGAGGTGGCAGGCAGCGCAGCGTTGAGGCGGTGTGGACCCAGCTAGCCTTCAGCCGCTTCAGGGACCCCCGAACCGCCGCGCCATGTCCCGTTCCGCCAGCGGTCGGTCCCGTCCCTCCCTCACCCATGGCGTGCAGCTGGCGGTGCTGTTGCTGGTGGCCCTGTTGATGCTGCTGCCCCTGCTGTGGCTGGTGAGCACGTCGCTCAAGGGACCCGCCGAGGACATCTTCACCAGCCCTCCGGCCCTGCTGCCGGCCCAGCCGAGCCTGCAGGCCTATGGGCGGCTGTTCACCGAGAATCCGCTCGGTCTCTACCTGCGCAACAGCGCCATCGTCAGTGCCCTGGCGGTGCTGGCCAATCTGCTGTTCTGCTCCCTGGCGGCCTATCCCCTGGCCCGGCTGCGTTTCGCCGGTCGCGGCCTCGTGCTGGCCCTGGTGGTGGCCACGATCCTGATTCCCTTCCAGGTGGTGATGATTCCGCTGTATCTGCTGATGGTGCAGATCGGCCTGCGCAACACCCTCTGGGCCCTGATCCTGCCGCAGGCGGCCACCGCCTTCGGCATCTTCCTGTTGCGTCAGAGTTTCCTGGGGGTGCCCGTGGAGCTTGAAGAGGCAGCCCGGATCGACGGCTGCACCCCCCTGGGCGAATGGTGGAACGTGATGATCCCGGCGGCCCGCGCCGATCTGATCACCCTGGCGATGTTCGTGTTCATCGGCACCTGGAGCGATTTTCTCTGGCCCCTGGTGATTCTCGACGACCCTCAGCTCTACACCTTGCCGCTGGGGCTGCAACAACTGGCCAGCAGCTTCTCCCTCGACTGGCGCCTGGTGGCTGCAGGCTCGGTGGTGTCGATTCTGCCGGTCCTGGTGCTGTTCATCGGCCTGCAGCGCTACATCCTTCCCAACGCCAGCGGCGACGCTGTCAAGGGCTGACCCCTTCAGGGATTGGCACCCGGATTGGCTGGCCGGCTCGTCGATGAGGCCGACGGAGCTGGGGCTGGGCTCGATGGGGCCGGTGCCTCCACAGCCGGAGGGATCTCCAGTTCGGGAGCCACCTGGCGCCGGCTGATCTGGCGGACTTCGACGCGCAGGCGATCCTGTTGTCCCTGCAGATTGGCGATCGAACCCTCCAGGGACTCGAGCTTGCGCAGCCGCTCGGAGGTGCTGCGCAGCTGCTGTTCCAGAATCGTGGTGCGCTCCAGGGCACGGGAGTGCTCCAGCCCTTCGACCCGATCGCGCAGCTGGCGCAGGCTGCGGCTCTGCTCGCGGTACTTGCCGAGGATCACCACGAACAGCACCACGAGCATCGTGGAGATGCCCACCAGAAGCCAGGGAACCCACAGGGGTGCCTCGGGCAGGGAGGGGCTTCGACTGCTGGAGGCGGGTGCCATCGCGGCGAAACGGCGTGTCTGGTTCGATCCTGGCCGGTCGCCTCTCCCCTGGCCACCCATGGCTGAGCTCTGCAATGGCTCGGCCCAGCCCAGACTCAGCCCTGCAATCGCCCCGCCCCCCGCAGCAGGGCCTCCTGGGTGCCCTGATACACCGCAGCGGCTTCCTCGGGGCTACGGCCGATGCAGGTCATGCCGAGCTTGCCGTATTGCGACAGGCAACCGAGCAGATGGAAGAGGCTGCCGCGCAGATGGGCTGGATCGAAATGCAGCCCCGCCTCGGCCACCAGATCGATCAGATCCTCCGGCAGCAGCCCCCGCAGGCGGGGATCGCAGAGATTGTCGGTGGCTTCGTAGTAAAGGGCCTGGCCTGAGGGGGAGAGGAAGGCGCCAGTGGCGGGATCGAGCCGGCCGCTGGTGGTGTGGCGCAGGGCCATGAAGGGATGGGTGGTCCCCCCCTGGCGCAGATTCACCTCGATGGCCTGAAGATCCCAATGGCCTGAAAACCTCCGGGCCACCACGTCGACGGCGTAGCGCTCCAGCGCCCCTTCGGCGGCGAGGGCCTCCCCGACAAGCCGGCCCATCTCCATCAACGGCTGGCGGTAGGCGGCATGGGCAGGGAAGGAACAGCCTTCGAAGGTCTGGCCGGAGCTGCCGCCCAGCCGCTGCTCATGGGTGGAGAGCACCTCCACGAAGCCATCGGGATGGATCATGCCCTGCACGCTGGGGGAGCTCTGCTGCTCGCCTCCCTCCAGCCAGGCCTCCACCAGGGCCCCCTGCCGGGCCAGCAGCTCCTGCCAGTGCTGGCTCGGCATCGGCAATCGCTCCAGGGCCTGCCGCATCACGGCCAGACGCTGGCCGGCGCTGTGGCCGGGCAGATCGAGAGGCTTGAGATCGAGCCTGGCATTGCCCTCGCCGCTGAAGCCCTCGTTGAGCTTCACCACCAGCCGCCGCAGCCCAGGGTTGTGATCCCAGAGATCCACGGCCGCTGCCGCCAGATCCTCCAGGGTGAACACCACGCCACTGCCCGGAGGATGGGGCACACCACAGCGGGCAAACAACTCACGGCTGCCGGCCTTGGTGCCCCAGTGGGCCAGGGCGGGATCGCAACCCAGCAGCGGAACCTGCAGGCGCTCGGAGAGGCTCCGCTCCAGATCGGTCACCGTGTAGCAGCTCAGAAAGCTGCGCCCTGGCCGCAGCTGCTCGCGGATGCGGGCCAACAGGGCCGGCCGCTCCAGAAGCTTGGCGGTGAGAGGCCGCGGCGAAGCGTCGTTGGTGTCGAACAGGTGCAACCGGCGGCGGGCATGGGAGGCCGGCATGCCGGGCAACAGCTCCAGCACCGCATCCACCACCAGCTCCGGCAGCAGCGTGCTGGTTACATACACCACCCGCACGCCTGGATGGCGCAGCCGGATCAGATTGAAGAGCTGGCGTTCTTCGTAGTGGTGGACGCCGGTCACCAGCTGGATCTGGTGCTCCTCCATGGTGAGCGACGGCACCACCAATTGATCGAACCGGGCGTCGGCCCGATCGCCGTGATCGCCCCAGTGCCCACCCCAGCCCTGCCGCAACTGGGCCTGGAGCTCCGCGAAGCTGAGCGCCATGGCTGGCCGCCGGACTGTCCCCATGCTGCTGAGCCGAGGCCGCGGCGCCAACCCTCCGAATCGTCATGGGTAGCCTGCGGGGATCGAGCCGGATGGGATGGCCGCTTGAGCAGAGCCCACCATCGCCCGCCGCCCCGCTGGTGGGACTCCCTCTTGATCGGGCTCACCAGCATGGTGATCGGGACTGTCCTGGCGCGATTCATCCTGGCGATGGCTGAGCAGGCTCGCCAAAGCGGCAATCTCGAGCAGGCCTTCGACAGCACTGTGATGCTGTTCTCCCCGGCCATCTTCCTGCTGGCCGGCGCGGGGCTGATCAGCCGCGGCCTGCTGGGTCTCTCGAGTGCGCTGTTGCAACGTCGGCCGCGCCATCGGTCCCAGTCCGAGCCCCCGCCTTCCTCCGGCCCTCCGACATCCTCCCTCCATGCTGAAGCCGATCCCCAGCGCGCCCAGCCGGGCCATGATCGTTACCGACGAGCCTGCGCCGAACTTGGTGTCCTTCCAGGCAGCTCCTGGCCCGTGATCCGGGCCACCTGGCGCCGCAAGCTGCAGGAGTGGCACCCTGACCAGGGAGGTGATCCTGAGCTCTGGTATCGGCGGCTGGCGGCCTACACGCTGCTGGAGGCCTGGGAACGATTCGAGGAAGACAGCCCAGACCAGATTCCGAAAGTGTGACCGTCGGCGTTTGCTGATCAGGCGCTGTACGCCTTGCGGGCGGGGATCGGGTAGGGGATGCGACGGTGCCGCATCCGTTTCCAGACCCGTACAAAGGCGCGCACCAGCAGCTCCAGATCGGCCTGTCCCAGTCCGCTGCGGGCCAGCTGCCCGTCGTGGCGGCGCGCTTCGATGATCCGCCTCACCATTGCGCCCGCCTCCTGCTCCGAGGTGCCCGGGGGAAGAGATCGCAACGCCGCCTCGCATCCATCAGCGAGCATGAGAATGGCGGTTTCAGGGCTGCGCGGAGCCGGCCCTCGGTAGCGGAAGGCGGATTCCGGAACAGATGGATCCCGCTCTCGCGCCTGGTAGAAAAAATATCCCATCTTTAAGGTGCCCTGGTGCTCGGGAATGAAGTCCGCCAGGGGGCTGGGCAGGCGATAGCGGCGGGCAAGCTTCAGACCTTCATCCACATGGGCCTGAAGGATCTCAGCACTGCGGAAGGGGTCATTGAGGCCGTCGTGGGGATTCTCCCCGTCTCCCTGATTCTCGATGAACCACTGCGGAGCATGCAGTTTGCCCACATCGTGATACAGAGCACCTGTGCGGATCAGGTCCACATCCGCCCGGATGGCCCGAGCACCCTCCTCTGCCAGGCCGGCAATCATCAGGGTGTGTTCGAAGGTGCCGGGTGCCTCACAGGAGAGACGACGCAGCAGGGGCCGCTCCAGATCGGCCAGTTCCAGCAGTCGCGCCCGAGTCAGCAACCCGAAGGAGCTCTCCACCAGCGGAGCCAGGAGCACGCCAGCCATCACCAGGCCACCCATCAGCAATGCTTCACTCAGCAGCTGGGCGGCGTCTGGCAACCGGCCATCCGTGACTCCCGTCAGCCCGGCCAGCTGCACCAGCAGCCATTGCAGCACCAGGGCGGCGGTGGGAAGCAACACCGCCAGCTGCAGCAGCTGCGCACGGTTGCGCTGGCGGCTGGCCACGATCGCCGCCGCCGCCGCGATCGCCGCCGCCAGCAAGACCCGCACGTTCAACAACGCATCAAGTGGAAGCGGCCAGAGCAGGGAGGCCCCCGCAAGCCATGCCAGCCCCGCCACAGTGCCTAAGCCCTCGGCCAGCAGCAGGGTGGGCGGCACCAGCAGGGCCATCGGGCTGGCGGCCGGACCCAGCCAGAGCTTGAAGGCCTGAACCCCCAGCAGCATCCCCAGCACCAGCAGCGCATGACGCGGTTCGGCCCGGGCCCGCCATCGGCGCAGAACAAGGAGGATGACCCCACAGGTGGCCATGGCCTCGGTCACGTGCTGCAACCAGGCCAACGGCCTCGGTTGGCGGCTCACCAACCCGAAGTAATCGAGCACGTCGTAAGCCTGCGAGCTGATCGCCTCTCCCTGACGGATGATCAGATCACCACGCTTCACGGCGATCGTGGGAACACCTTGCTGGGTCACCAGATCTTCAATGCGGCGCTGGGTGAGAGCCGCATCGGTGCGAAGATTGCTGTAACCAGCCACAGATTCCGAGACCAGCCGCGCAGCCAGCCGGCGGCCCGTACTCGGCAAACCCTCGAAGTGAAGGCCAGCAGCACTGGCGAGCTGGCTATCGGCCACGCTCGCAACCAGGCCCTGGCTCAGCATGCGGGCCTGCACCTGGCGCACCTGCTTGATCCAGTCAGTCCATTGGGTCGGGGTGAGCGATTCGAGCCACGCCTGCTCGTCTGGACTGAGGGTCTGGGCTCCAAGGCGCTGTTGCGGAGAGGTGATCGAGATCTGAAGGCGACGCAGCTCCTGCTCCAGGCGGTCTTTCAGTTCACGAGTCGCCCGATCATCCACCACCTGCACATGGCTGCGGGGCACCAGCTGACTGCGGCGCAGCTCCAGCTCCTCGCTGTCGACCACGGTGGCATCTCGGGGAGCCTGGGCCGTGAACGGGGCCGGAAATCCAGGCTGAAGACTGGGTTGGGTGAGCCAGGGCCAGCTGGTGATCAGCGCCACCAGAACGCACATCAGCAGGACACCTGCTGTGGCCTGCAGGCTCCAGGTGGCCAGCGGCTGTCGAGGGCATTCCAGGCGCACGAATCGTCGCCACAGAGTCCTGGCACGACGCTGTCGAATCCCCATGGACAACACGCTAGCGAGGGCACTGCTGAGGCGGAACAACCCAGGCAAGCTGGATGGCGAGATGCCTCGGATGTGCATGGCCACCCGTCTGGACGGACGCCTTCTGGCCCAGGAGATCGAGCAGCGCCTGGCCGACGTGATCGCCGAGCGGCTGGAGCGGGCCGGCAGGCCGCCGGGGCTGGCGGTGTTGCGGGTGGGCGACGATCCCGCCAGCGGCGTCTATGTGGCAAACAAGGAGAAGGCCTGCGGCCGTGTGGGCATCCGCAGCTTCCTGACCCACCTGGCGGCCGGCACCCCCGCTGCGGAAGTGCTGGCCGCGATTCGGCAGCTCAACGCCGATTCCTGCGTGGACGGGATCCTGCTGCAGTTGCCCCTGCCGGCCGACATGAGCGAGGGGCCCCTTCTGGCAGCGATCGATCCCGAGAAGGACGCCGACGGCCTGCACACGCTCAATCTCGGCCGGCTTCTCAAGGGCGAGCCTGGTCCGCGCAGCTGCACCCCCGCCGGCGTGATGGCCCTGCTGGCTCGGTCTCAGGTGGAGCTGCGCGGCAAGCGGGCGGTGGTGGTGGGCCGCAGCATCCTGGTGGGTCAACCGATGGCGCTGATGCTCCAGGCGGCAGATGCCACCGTGAGCGTGGCCCACTCCCGCACCAGCGACCTGGCGGCCCTGACCCGCCAGGCGGATGTGCTGGTGGTGGCGGCAGGCCGGCCGCGGATGATCGGGGCGGAGCACGTCAAGCCCGGGGCGGTGGTGGTGGATGTCGGTATCCATCGCCTTGATCCCGATCCGTCGGCTGGTCCTCAGGCCCGTTCCAAGCTCTGCGGAGACGTGCGCTTCGAAGAGGTGGAGCCGATCGCCAGCGCGATCACGCCGGTACCCGGCGGTGTGGGCCCGATGACCGTGACCCTGTTGCTGGTCAACACCGTGACCAGCTGGTGCCAGCGCTGCGGCCTCGATCAGCCCCTGGCCGACCTGCTGCCCTGAGGCGAGGACTGCGCACTGTTGCGATCACACGCGCTGCAGGAGCCCAGACGTGGCGACAGGGCTGTGGCCTGAGAGAATCGCCGCCAGTGCGCAGCAACCCATGGCCGTGGCGGTGAGCACGGAGTTTGATTTCGCCGCCTACCTGGAGGCAGCTCGCCACAGGGTCGAGGCGGCCCTGGATGGGTCGCTGGGGCCGGAGCATCCAGAGAGCCTGCGGGATGCGATGCGGTATTCGCTGCTGGCCGGTGGCAAACGGCTCCGGCCGATCCTCTGCCTGGCGGCCTGCGATCTGGCCGGCGGTACGAGTGATCTGGCCCTGCCCACGGCGGTGGCGCTGGAGATGATCCACACCATGTCGCTGATCCATGACGATCTCCCCGCCATGGACAACGACGACCTGCGGCGGGGCCGCCCCACCAATCACAAGGTCTATGGCGAGGCCAATGCCATCCTCGCCGGTGATGCCCTGCTCACCCGGGCCTTCGAGATGGTGGCCCTGCGCAGCCCCGGTGTTCCTGCCGCCCAGTTGCTGGCGGTGGTGGGCGAGCTGAGCCTGGCGGCCGGGGCCCCGGGCCTGGTGGGCGGCCAGGTGGTGGACCTGGAATGCGAAGGCAAGCAGGTGGATCTCGACACGCTCGAGTACATCCATCTCCACAAGACCGGGGCCCTGCTGCGTGCCTGCGTCCTGACCGGCGCCCTGATCGCTGGCGCTCCGGAACCGTTGCTGGAGGCCCTGCGCACCTACGCCCGCGGCATCGGACTGGCCTTCCAGATCATCGACGACATCCTGGATGTGACGGCCAGCAGCGAGGTGCTCGGCAAGACCGCCGGCAAGGATCTCACCGCCGACAAGACCACCTACCCCAAGCTGCTGGGGCTGGAGGAATCCCGCAAGCGGGCCGATGCCCTGGTCAGCGAGGCCAAGGCCGCCCTCGAGCCCTGGCGTGACAAGGCGGCGCCACTGCTGGCCCTGGCCGACTACATCACCAGTCGCGATCGATGAGTGCAGCCCACGATCCGAACGTGGCGACGGCCTTCTTCTCCAACGGTGTGCTGGCCTGGGGACTGGCTGCCTGCGGCACCGCCCAGCTCTCGAAGCTGGTGATCGAACTGGTGGTCCACCGCCGCTGGCGGCCCGCCGTGCTGGTCGAGACCGGTGGCATGCCCTCCAGTCATTCGGCGCTGATGACCGGCACCACCGCCGCCATCGGTTGGCAGCTCGGCTTTGCCGATCCCCTCTTTGCCCTGGCGTCTGCCCTCTGCTTCGTGGTGCTCTACGACGCCAGCGGCGTGCGCCGCGCCGCCGGGCAGATCGCCAGCCGGGTCAATGGGCTGCCCGATCACCTCTGGCTGGAGCGGGATGGGGGGGGCGTTGATGTCAATGTTGCCATCAAGCCGCTCAAGGAAAACCTCGGCCATACCCGACTCGAGGTGCTGGCCGGCAGCGTCATGGGTCCGGCCGTGGCCCTGCCCGGCCTCAGCCTGGTGGGCTCTCCGCTCGATCTTGCGGCGTGGATCGCTGATGCCCTGAGCGGCGCCGCCAGCCTGGGTTGAGCAGAGCCTCCCGCAGCTCGGCCGCAGCAGCACCCGCAGACAACGGCGAGGGGCTCACCGCCGATCAGCACCAGGCCCTGACCGCCTTCGCCACCTGGCTGGAGGCCCCCGCCGACGGCACCCCCTTCGTGCTGCAGGGCTTCGCCGGTACCGGCAAGACCTTCCTGTCGATGCGGTTTCTGGCGCTGGCGGAGGCCGCCTGCCTCTGCTGGACCGTGGTGGCGCCGACCCACAAGGCCGTGGGGGTGCTGCGTCACCATCTGCAGCGGCAGGGCCTGCAGCCCACCTGGTATCCCTCCACGATCCACCGGTTGCTGCGCCTGAAACTGCGGCGGGAGCGGGATCTGGAACGCTGCGAGGAAACGGAGCAGACCGCCGCCGCCCTTGAATCGCTGGGGCTGGTGCTGGTCGACGAGGCCTCGATGGTGGATGGCACCTTGCTGGAGATCACCCTGCGCTGTGCCCATCCGTTCCGCACCCGGTTGGTGTTCGTGGGCGATCCGGCCCAGCTGCCGCCGGTGGGGGAGCCGAGCAGTCCGGTGTTCGCGATCGGGCGGGCCCAGGGAGCGGCCCTGCAGCAGGTGGTGCGCCATCAGGGACCGGTGCTGCGCCTGGCCGAGGGGGTGCGGCTCGGAGCCCTGCCCTGTCGCCAGCCGCCACCCCTGCGGCCCCTGTGCAGCCCCCAGGGACAGGTGGCGTTGCTGGACCGGCGCGCCTGGCTCACGGCCGCCCAGGCGGCGCTGCAAGGCTCCGCCGCAACGGCCGACCCCGATCAGGTCCGGATCCTCTGCTACACCAACCGGCGGCTGGAGCAACTGGTGCCGATCGCCCGCCGAGCCCTGCACGGAAGCATGGCCGATCAGCTGCCGGTGCTCCCCGGTGAGGTGCTGATCAGTCGCACCGCCGTGATGGCACCGGCCTGCCGCGAGGGGGCGGAGGCGGCAGAGGAGCCCGACATGGTGCTGGGCTCCAACCGCGAGCTGGTGGTGCAGGACGTGCAGCCCGAGCGCTGCGATCTGCGCGACTTCGGCGTCGAGGAGGCACCCTTGATCGACACCCTGACGGCTGCGGTGGAAGCGGGTGAAACCCAGCTGCAGCTGCGCCTGCTGCCGCCGATCGGCTCCTCCGGCCGTGGGGCCCTCGAGGCGGTGCTGACCAAGCTGCGCCAGGAGGCGCGCGAGGCCGGCCGCAAGGGCGGCAAGGCGCTCTGGCGGCGGTTCTTTCTGGTGCGCGATGCCTTTGCCTCCCTGGGGCCGGCGGCCGTGCTCACGGTCCATCGCAGCCAGGGCAGCACCTTCGGCGAGGTGTTCGTCGATGGGGATGTCTTCTGGCCCCAGGATGAACGGCTGCGGCGTCAGCTCGTTTATGTCGCGGTGAGTCGGGCCGCTGAGTCGGTCTCCCTGGCTGCGGGTCCAGGCAACCCCGCCGAGCAGGAGCAGTGGCGACGCTGGCTCGAGGGGGGATGACGTCTCCTGCAGACGTCGCAACCCGGAGGGGTTGCAACCTGCAGATATTGCTCAGCTCATCGGCAGCAGCAGGCCGTCAATGCCCTGCCAACCGAGATAGCCAGCCAATAGAAGGCTGACCCCCGCCACGATCAGTTCGCCCCGTTCAAACAGCCAGGTCTTGGCCCGCTTCAGCAGCGGCAGCACACGATCACTGCCCAGCAGCAGCACGGCGGCAAAGGGCACCAGCAGCAGCACGGTGCTGGCAAGGCTGAACAGCACGGTGATCAGCGCTTCCTGGCCCCGGCCCAGGCCAGAAGCCAGCAGGCTGCCGGCCGTCTTGGCATAGAGGAACAGGTCTTCGGGGCTGATCACCTGCAGCACGCCACTCAGTCCCAGCAACAGCGGCAGAGGCATGGCGCAGAAACGGTCCAGCTGGCTGGTCCAGCTGGGGGGCTGATCACCGGCGGCGCTGCGGCCCAGCAGTTCGCGCAGGCCCAGGGCCAGCAGGGCTCCGGCTCCGAGCAGATCGAGGCCGGTTCGATGGACCGAGCCCTTCTCCATGCCCAGCAGCAGGCCGTGCCCGATGGTCACCAGCAGAGTCACGGTGAGCACGGAGGTGAACAGCCAGCCCGCCACGAACCAGCCGCCCCGCCGCAGGGGGTGTGGACCGAGCAGCAGCAGGAACAGCAGCCCGAGATGGACCGGCGAGAACCCCACCGCCAGTGCGAAGGCGCCGAGCTCGCCCAGCAGGGCGGCGGGCAACGAAACGGACGATGCGGCGTTAGCAAGGATGGACATGGGTCGGTCGCTGCCTTCAGGGCCACTGCACCGGGGCATTCCAGCGCAGGATCACCCGTTGCTCCCGTTCCTGACCGAGCACACCGATACAGGCCGTGTCCAGCGCCAGCAGGGAACCGCCGGCCGCGCCCAGCCCCAGCCAGGTGCCGGCAAGGCTGCGCAGGAGATGGCCGTGGGCGAAGAGGGCCACCCGCGTGGGGGCAGCGGCAGGCCCGGGGTTCGCTCCAGCGGAGATCGGCGCTGCCGCCAGAGCAACGGCCTGGGCGATCACCCGCCGGCAACGCTGCTCCACGGCCTCCAGGGTTTCCCCCTCAGGGCAGGGATGGCTCCAGACCGTCCAGCCCGGAACGGAACGGCGGATCTCGGCGGTGGTGATCCCCTCATAGGCGCCGTAATCCCACTCCTGAAGGTCGTCGCAGGGGCTGGCCTGTCCGGCCAGACCGGCCAGCTCGCAGGTGCGCAAGGCCCGCTGCAAGGGGCTCACCAGCACCGCCGTGAAGCGATAGCGAGCCAGAAGCGGTTCCAGGGCACGGGCTTCCTCCTCCCCTTCCGGCAGCAGGGGCAGATCGGTTCGGCCGGTGTGGCGGCCGCTGCGAGCCCAGGCGGTGGCGCCATGACGCAGCAACCACAGTTCCAGAGGCGCAGCAGCGGGCAAGGAGGAGCCTGTGGATGTCGCCTTGGTGGAGTCGATCAGGAGCGCACCTCAAACCAGTCTTCGCCGGTGACCGGGATCTGGCTGGTCACCACCCGGTTGACGCGGGCATGGAGCGGGCCCTTGTCACACCAGAGTCTGAAGTCGTTGAGCTGGCTGAGCTGGCCTTCCGCTTCAATCTCCACCGTGCCATCGGGTCGGTTCCGCACCCAGCCAGCCAGACCCAGGCCCACCGCAGCGCGGCGACAGGCCTCGCGGTAGCCGACCCCCTGCACCACACCCTGGGCAATCAGGCGCCAGCGCATCAGGGGTGAGGCCGTGGGCGGCTCCCGGCGGCTCACGAAACTGGACGAAGTGTCAGGGGCGCGGCGCGGACGGCTGCGGCGGCCAGGCGTCTCGGTATCTTCGGGCAACCAGCCCAGTGGAGATGCAGCCAGGAAGCGTGCATCGTGCCGCTCGTCCATCCCTCCGCCCTCCGCGGATTTCCCCAGCCTTCAAGCTGCCACAGCCGGTCGCAGCTGGCTACGTCGCGCGACATTTCGGGATCATCTGTGAGCTGCCAGCGATGGAATTCATGGCCCACCAGCCGCTCTCCGCGGCGCACCAGCAGCCCGTCCCGTTCCCCCACGGCCTCCCGATAGCCGAGGCTGAGGCTGCCGCGACGGGCCGAGAAGGGCAGCAGCCCCGCCATCCCATGGCGGCGACCCTGCTGGTCTTCCAGAGAGCGGCCCAGCAGCAGCAGTCCGCCGCACTCCGCCACAAGGGGCACACCGGCGGCCGCGGCCTGCCTCAAGGCGCCGAGGCTGCGGTGAGCCGCCGCCAGCGCCGGGGCGTGCAGCTCCGGATAGCCACCGGGCAGCACCACAGCGCGGCAGCCGGCTGGCAGGGGCTCATCCGCCAACGGGCTCCAGGCCCGAGCCTCCAGGCCGAGGGCCCCCAGCAGTTCGGTGGCTTCCGGATAGCGGAAATGGAAGGCGGCATCGCTGGCGATCGCCAGCGGCAGGGGGGCGCCCTTGAGAGCGTCCCCTGCAGAGTCAGTGGCCACCGGCGTGAGGCACCAGCGGATCGGATCCTGCTGCTGGGGCAGGGCAGCCGGCGGTGAAAGCAGCGGCCAGACCCGCTCCAGGTCGAGATGGTGCTCCGCCAGCGCGGCCCAGGCCGCTTCCCGCGCGTCCAGGTCGTTGACTTCCTGCGGTGGCAGCAATCCCAGATGACGGGAGGGAAGCTCCAGGGCGGGCGACACCGGCAGAATCCCCAGCAGGGGCACGGCGATGGCATCGAGGGCCTCCCGCAGCAGGGCACGATGCCGGTCGCTGGCGACGCGGTTCAGCACCACCCCGGCCAGCCGCACCGGCGGTGGCCCGTGATCCCGGAAGCCCCGCACCAGGGCTGCGATCGAACCAGCCTGCCGCGAGGCTTCCACCACCAGCACCACCGGCAGATCCAGCAGGTCGGCCACCTCGGCTGAACTGCCCGCACTGGTGGGGCCGCGGCCATCGAACAGGCCCATGACCCCTTCCACCAGGCAGAGGTCGGCCCGGCTGCCATGCCAGTGGAAACTGCGGCGCACCCACTCGGGGCCACACAGCAGGGTGTCGAGGTTGCGGCAGGGCTGGCCGCTGACACGAGTCAGCAACTGCGGGTCGAGGTAGTCAGGCCCCACCTTGAAGGGCTGAATCCGCAGGCCCCGCCGCCGGGCCAGTGCTGCCAGGGAGAGGCTGAGCAGGGTCTTGCCGCTGCCGCTGGAGGGGGCGGCGATCAGGCAGGCCATGGGGTTGGGATGTCCGGCCCCGGGCCGGTTGCTCAGTCGGGCAGCAGCTTGGCAGCCAGAGGGGCGGCAGCGGCCAGCAGGGGGTTGGTGCTGTCGTGACCGCCGGACAGCAGGCGGGCCACCTCCATCTCCTCGCTTTCCGAGGGCACCGGCACCACCTCCTCAGCCAGCTCCATGCTGGCCACACCGCCGGCCTCGAGCCGCATGCAGCCACCGGATTCCGAGCAGAGAATCACGCACAGAGGTGGTCGGCCGATCGGTTCGCAGATCAGGCGCAGACCCACCAGGCTGCCCGGGTGGGTCTTGGGCACGCCCACCGGTACGGGCATCTGGCGGAAGCGCACCGCCACCCCATCGGTGCGCACAAAGTCAGCGCCGATCCCCTCGCCGAGGTCATCGCCTCCCACCCGGTAGCTGCTTTCGAGGTGCCAGCCGAGTCGATCGGCGATCCAGGCGGCCAGCAGCAACCCCTTCACCGGATGGGTTCCTTCCACGTCGATGTCGAGCTGCACCACATGGTTGAGCGCATCCCGGCGACTGGGGGGATCGAACACCATCGCCAGCGATTCGCGCCAGCTGCGCAGCCGCAGCCAGTTGAGATCATTGAGTGCCTGGCCGGCCTCGATCCGCTCCTCCAACACATCGAGGCAGCGCCGCGGCCGCCCCATGGAGCTGTCCACGATCAGCCGCCGTGCCACCGGTGCCAGGGATTCGAGCATCTCGGGGGCTTCGTCGAGGTAGCCGTTCCACCACACCCAACAGGGCAGATCACTTCCCACCAGCGGGTTGACCAGATCCAGGCCCTGCTGCAGGGCGGCCATGCCACCGCGCAACACCACCACATCGCCGCAGGCCGGTCGGGTGCCGCCATCTTCAGGCAAGGGGCAGTAGGCCGCCACCAGGGTCTCCAGGGCTTCGGCCGGCTCCAGGGTGGGAGCCAGGGTGATCAGTCGACGGGGCATGTGGGCGCTGATCGCCCCATCCACATGGCGGCCGCGCAGATCGTTGGCCTTGCGATCGCCGGGCTGCTGGCCGAGGGACCAGGCCAGATCCGGCGCCAGCGGGGCCGTGCTGGGCGGCAGGCCGCAGTCGGGTACGGCGGCGACGGCCTCACGCACCAGGTCGTCACTGAGCAGGCCGGTGATCGGGCCATCGAGGCGGCCGGTGCGGATCAGGTGCTGCTCCAGCCAGGCCGGATCCCAGACCAGCAGGGTGAAGGTGGCGGCGCCGCTGGAGCCCTCGAGGTTGTGGGTCCAGAGGCGTTCCAGGTAAGGAGTCACCTCGGAGGGAGGTAGTTCCAGGGGCGCCTGAAGGGTGAGCTGGGTGGACATGGTGAACAGACGGAGGGCGCGGGATCTGAAGCGTTGGGGGTTGGTCTGGAGACTTCAGGGACGGCGCCAGGCCAGCTCGTCGTCGGCCAGCAGGCTGTCGGCTGCGGCGGGTCCCCAGGTGCGGGCTTCGTAGGGATGCACCGGCAACTGCCAGGGGGCTTCTTCGATCAGCTCCAGCAGGGGTGTGTAGAGGCGCCAGGCGGCCTCCACCTCGTCGCTGCGGGTGAACAGGGTGGCGTCGCCCAGCATGGCGTCGGCCAGCAGGCGCACATAGCCCTCGTCGGAGGGTTCTCCGAATGACTCGTCGTAAGAGAAGCCCATATCCACCGGACGGCTGCGCATGCCTGAGCCCGGTGCCTTCACCTCGAAGCGGAACTCGGCCCCCTCATCGGGCTGAATGCGCAGGATCAGCTGGTTGGGGGTGGGGGCACCCCCAGCCGCATCGAAGAGGTGAACCGGTGCCTGGCGGAAGGTGAGCACCACTTCCGAGAGGCGTTTGGGCAGTCGTTTGCCGGTGCGGAGGTAAAAAGGGACCCCCTGCCAGCGCCAGTTGTTGATGAACAGCTTCATGGCCACATAGGTCTCGGTGGTGCTGTTCGGATTCACTCCCGGTTCCTGGCGATAGCCGCTCAGGGGCCTGGTGGCGCTGCCACCAGCGGCGTACTGGCCGCGGACGCAACACTTCCAGGGTTCTGCCTCATTGGCCAGCTGGGCGGCCTGAAGCACCTTGGCCTTCTCGTTGCGCATCGCCTCGGGATCGAAGCGACCCGGCGGCTCCATGGTGGTGAGCGCCAGCATCTGGGTGAGGTGGTTCTGCACCATGTCCCGCAGGGCACCCGAGGTTTCGTAGTAACCGGCCCGTTCTTCCACGCCCACGGTTTCGGCGGCGGTGATCTGGACGTTGTCGATGTAGTTGCGGTTCCAGATCGGCTCGAAGATCGTGTTGGCGAAGCGCAGAACAAGGATGTTCTGGACCGTTTCCTTACCGAGGTAGTGGTCGATCCGGAAGACCTGGCGCTCCTTGGCACAGGCCTGCACGATGCGGTTGAGCTCCTGGGCGCTGCCGTAATCACGGCCGAAGGGCTTCTCGATCACCACCCGGCTGCGCTGCGGATCCTCGAGCAGGCCAGCCGCCGCCAGGGCACGGCAGCCACTGCCGTAGTGGGCAGGCGAGACCGAGAGGTAGAAGGTGCGGTTGCCACGGGTGGCCCGTTGCCGATCGATCTGATCGAGACGCTGGCCAAGGCGCACCACGTCGGCGGGCTGCTCCAGATCCACAGGCTCGTAGAACAGGCCGGAGGCGAACTGGGCCCAGGCCTGCTGGTGCTGTTCCACTTCCTCGGCCAGGGCCTCCGCCATGCGGCTGCGGAATTCCTCGTCGCTCCAGGGACGGCGGGCACAACCCAGCACAGCAAATTCGCTGGGCAGGCGGCGCTGGCGGAACAGCTCGAACAGAGCCGGGATCAGCTTGCGGTGGGTGAGATCCCCGCTCGCCCCGAAGATCACCAGACATTGCGGCGGGATCACCCGCTCCTGACGGAGCCCGACCCGGAGCGGATTGGTGAGGGTGACGGTCATCGCGTGGGATCCAGGCGCCTGTTCCCTCCTGTTTAACGAGGGCGGGGCTCCATCGCTGGAGCGCATCGGTTTTCGGCGGCTTCTGTCGGGAATCCCTGATCATGGCCGCGCCTGTCGCTTCACAATCCGCGCAGGTTCCGGCCGCTCAGGCATGACCCGTGCTCACAACACGCATGGGCCGCAAACAACAACCACAAAGAATGGCCTCAAACAGAGATAAAATGCTGGCCATAAAAAAGTCCGCCAAAGGCGGACTTGTCTGTTCTGAAGGCCTGATTGATTTGGGTCAAACGATTGTTGACGTTCGAAGCAGATCTGCGGATCAATCCGGTCTCGTTCAGTAGGTCTCGACGTGCCAGCGCTCGGCCTTCTTGAGCTGGGGACGCAGCTCAGACCAGTTGATTCCCTTGGCCGAGGCAGCGGCGGTCATGGCCTCGTCGATGCCGGGTTCCATGCCGCGCAGACCGCACATGTAGACGTGCGTCTTGGGATGTTCGATCATGGTGAAGATCTCATCGGCATGCTCGAGCACCCGATCCTGGATGTACATCCGGCCGCCCTTGGCATTCTGCTGCTCACGGCTGATCGCCTTGGTGTAGCGGAAGTTGTCGGGATACTGGCTCAGATAGTGCTCGAAGTCGGCGTCATACAGCAGGTTGGGGGTCTTGGGGACTCCCATGAACAACCAGGCCTTGCCCCGGAAGTTCCAGCCGTTCTTCTCGCGCTCGGTCGGTTCGAACATGCGACGCAGATAGGCCCGCATCGGAGCGATGCCGGTTCCGGTGGCCAACATGATCACGTTCGCCTCTTCATCCTCGGGAAGAAGCATCTCCTTACCCACCGGGCCGGTGATCTTCACCTTGGCGCCCGGTTCGATATCGCAGAGGAAGGTGGAGCAGACGCCGTTGATGGTCTCACCGTCCTTTTCGTACTGCAGCTGACGCACGCACAGCGACACGGTGTGGCCCGCCATGTTGTCGCCATGGCGGGTGCTAGCGATCGAATAGAGGCGCAGCTTGTGGGGCTTGCCGTTGGCGTCGCTGCCGTCGGGAATGATGCCGATGCTCTGGCCTTCCACGTAGTGGAGCTGGGGATCACCGCCGGCCAGATCAAACGTGATGTGGTTCACCCGGCCGATGGCGCCTTCCGCCAGGAGGCTGTAGTTCTCGGTGACAGTGCCGACGAAAGGGGATTTCGGCTTGTAGAGGTTGACCGGCACGGCGGCGTGGCTCGGAGCTGCTTTCACGGATTTGGGTGCTGGGGATGGGGCCTCGGGGGCAGGAGCGGCAGCCGGAGCCGGCTCAGCCTGGGTGGCTCCCTGGTCGGCGGGAACAACGGCCGTGATGCGTCCACCCTGCTGGGCGATGGTCTGGACCAGGGCCTGCATCCGGTTGTAGGGGACGGTGAAACGACGCTCCCCCTGGCGCTGCCGGCCCACCCCAAAGCCTTGGACCACAACGGTGAACATCCGCCCATCGGACTGAGTGGCAGCGCTGGTGGAGACACGCATTCGAGCTCAGTCCTCTCAAAAATCGGTTTGATCATAGAGAATCTGTGCCTGCCACTCCCAATCGCGGTTAGGGTTGCAGCTTCCAGGCCGATCCCACTCCAGAGTGCTCGGCTGGCGCCAACCCTCCCCACGAACCGTTCTGGTGCAGCCCTTGGCCACCGTTTCCGTTCCCGTCTCCCTCTCCCGCGCCCTGCAACTCCCCTCCAGCGAACCCAGTTGCAGACTCGACACCATCCAGCAGGAGATGGAGCGTCTTCCCCAAGGGACCAGGCGGCTCGCGGTCCAGTTGCGTCTTGATCTGGATCCTGGCTGGCTCTGGACCGTTCTCACCGATTACGAAGGGCTCTGCCGCTTCATCCCCAACCTGGCAGTCTCGCGGCTGCTCTGGCGCCGAGGCTGCACTGTGGGTCTGGAGCAGATCGGGACCCAGCAGTTCTGCGGTCTGCGTTTCAGCGCGGCGGTGGAGCTGGAGCTTCAGGAGCGTCAGCCTGAGGGGCGTCTGGATTTTCGAATGGTGCGTGGCGATTTCCGTCGCTTCGAGGGGGCATGGATCGTGGACCGGGATTCCTCCGGCACCTCCCTGCTGTACGAATTGCTGGTGCAAGGCAAACCCGGCATGCCGATCGGCCTGATCGAGCAGCGTCTGCGCGACGATCTCGCCGCCAATCTGCGTGGAGTCCAGCAGGAGGCCCTCAGGCGAGCAGCCCTGCAGGCCTGAGTCAACGGTTCTGCCCCTGAATCCGCGCCACTGCAGAAAGCCCGCAACGTGGCAAACCAAATCTGGCTCAGAAGGAAGATGCCAGATTGGACTGCAGAACGTCTGAGCACAAAAAAAGCGGCTTTCATGCCGCTGATCTTGCATACCCCCAAGGGGATTCGAACCCCTGTCGCCTCCGTGAAAGGGAGGTGTCCTAGGCCTCTAGACGATGGGGGCATGGACTCGGTGGGAACGGTTAGATGCCGCCTCGCCGATGGAGAGAACCTACGGTTCGGACGGACCCTTCGTCAAGCTGAAACGCCGGGCCGCAATCCCTTTGCCGAGGGTGTCTAGCTGGAAGGGTTAGGCGAACGCACCTGGCCATTCCAGACAGGAACGGTGACATGGAAACAGGCTCCACGCTCGGGCTCCGAGACCACCCAGATGCGGCCACCATGCACTTCAGCGATGCGGCGGCACACCGCCAGCCCAACCCCATAGCCGGATGTGCTGCCGGAGGTCTGGGGTAGGCGCACCCTGTCCTGGAAGATCCGTTCCTGCTCGTCGTCGGGGATGCCAGGGCCGCTGTCGCAGACGATCACCTCCACCCACTGGCTGGTGCGGTGCCAGAGGCGAAAACTGACGCGGCCTCCACCGGGTGTGTACTTGAAGGCGTTCTCCAGCAGGTTGAGGAACACCTGGCGCATGCGGCGTGGATCGGCAAACACATCCGGCAAGTCACCGGGGATGTCGGTGACCAGTTCCACTTCCCGGCCCACCCAGAGCTTCTCGAGTTCAAGGATGGCCTCCGCTGCCACATGACCCAGGGCGAGGCGCTGGGGATTGAACAGGGCTTCCCAGCGGGTGGTGCCCACCTCGAGCAATTCCTTGGAGAGAGACTCCATGTCGTCGAAACGTCGACGCAAGACGTCCCGAAAGCGGATCTCATCGATCTGGCCGAGGCAGTGGCTCTGCAGCGCCAGTTTGGCCACCGTGAGCGGGGTTCGCAGCTCGTGGGCCACCATCCGCAGCAGCTTTTCCTGGCCTTCCAGGCGTTCAATCAGGGTCTCGTTCTCCTGCCTCATCACCAGGAGCTGATCTTCCAGAAGCTGCTCGCGCGGTGTACGGCCACTGTCGACCAGGGGGGTCTCAAGCCCGACGGCCAGGGTGGCCGCGACCTCAGCCTGTTGCCAGCGCGGCACCCAGTTGCGCAGCTGCTGGGTGAGGGTGTTGCCAGCAAACACCTGCTTCGGCGCAGGCTCAAGTTTCACCAGGGCGGGTGTGGCCACCAGACGGTGCAGCTCCAGCAGCTCCGGATGCAGCACCGGATCCACGACCTCCAATCGCAGGTCCGCGGTGCAGTCCTCGCTTTTGAGATAGCGCATCAGGCTGCGCAGATCGGGTCCGGCCAGGTGCTGACGCGTGGCCACCAGCAGGAGTCTCAGCCCCCTGACAGGCGCTTCGGGGCCGTGGTCTTCCGCAGCGGAGGGTGGCCACTGGTGGGGTGGCGAACCGGCATGGTCAACAGTGTCGCGCAAGCGTTCGCCGCTTACGGGGGCATTCAGCACAGGTTCCGCCGCCACAGCCGCGCCTCCCAGGCAGCAGAGTCCACCCTATGCCGGGTGGCCAATCTGGCAGAACCCGTCTAGACCGTGGCGAGGGGAGGGCAGGCCCGATCCAGACCTCCAAACCGAGCTCCATTCATGCATCCTCTGATCGGCAGAAGGATTCCCGTCTCGGAGGGGGGCATGCCCGCACCGATTCACCGCAGCCGCATCCAGCTCGACAGCAGCCTGCGGCGCTGGTTCCACCGCAACCTGGGGCTGTGGCGGTCGCGGCGCACGCTCTACTTTCCCGACGACGAGATCCTGCAGCTCGATATCCAGCTGCGCATCGAGGAGATCAGCCCCTCGATCGAGGGCGAGACCGCCTACCGCTTCACCTGGTGGTCGGAGCACGCCGAGGGCCTGATCGAGCGCAAGCCTGGCTACCAGCGTGCGGGCTCAATCACCGCCCACCTCTGTGGGCACCAGTTGCAAGGGTCCTGCGGCTACCCGTTCAGGTCTCCCACTGAATCCCAGCTCCGCCAGGTGGACGAGCATGAACTCATCCTGAAATCCATCGACGAGGGCTGGCAGATCCTCGATCACATCCGCCTGGTGGATCAGGATCGTTTCCGGGCCCGCTCGATCTATGCCTGGTTGGACGGCAGCCTCCACCTGGTGGAGACCCATCACGATTCCCGTCTGCCAAGCGACACGGTTGCGGCTGTCCCGTCCGACTGACGGCCCAGGAACGATGCAGCAGCATGGGGGCTCACCATGGCCAGAGTCTTGACCTCCCTGCTAAGCCGTCGTTTTTCCCTGCTGGTTACTCCTCTTCTGGCCGCCCCTCTTCTGACACTCCCCCTAGTGCTGGATCCTTTGGCCGCCCTGGCGGCTCCTGCCACCGAGGAGGAGATGTCGCTCTACACCCGCATCGCGGCGGTGAATGTCTGCATCTCCCGCTCAGCCGGGGTGGAATTCGACAAGGCCGTGAGCATCGCTGGTGAGACCATCGCCCAGCTGATCCAGGGCCAGCACGATGGCGCCATCCAGCAGGTCGGCAGCAAGCCCCTCTCGATCGAGGAGCTGCGGCGCGGTTCGATCAATTCGGCCGTGCTTGGGGCTTCCGAGGTGTGCCCCAAGGATGTGCCACCCGAGGTGATGAAAAAGGTGCAGGAGGCTCTCAAGCAGAGCGAGGCAGCTCCAGCGCCTCGGGGCGCGGCCGCCCCGGGGCCCACGGCCCCATAGGTCGAGTTGTCTCAACCGTCGCAAGGCTCAGCCCCGCGCGGTTTCTGTTCTTTCGCTGGCCATCCAGGCCGATTCCCCCCGCTCTGCCAACTCCATGGCCGTTGTGCGCCTCGCGGACTACCGTCCCGCGCCCTTCCTTCTGGATCGCGTCGACCTGACGGTGCGGCTGTTCCCTGACCACACGGAGGTGGAGGCAGCGCTGGCGTTCCGGCCCAATCCGGCGGCCATGCCGACGGAAGACGGCCATCCCGAGTCCCTGCTGCTGCAGGGGCTCGATCTTGAGCTGCTCGATCTCAGCCTCGATGGCGAGCCCGTCGCCGCGGCGGCGATCCAGCACATGCAAGGGCAGTTGCGGATCCTGGAGCCACCAGCGCGGCCGTTCCTGTTGCACAGCCGCGTTCGCCTGCACCCCGAGACCAACACAACCCTGGAAGGCCTGTACGTGAGTGGCGGGCTCTACACCACCCAGTGCGAAGCCGAGGGGTTCCGGCGCATCACCTTCCACCCCGACCGCCCGGATCTGCTCAGCCGCTTCCGGGTGCGGATCGAAGCAAATCGCTCCGCCTGCCCGGTGCTGCTCTCCAATGGCAACTGTGTCGAAACCGGAAGTCTCGAGGCCGAAGCGGGCAGCGAAGCCGAACGCCACTACGCCATCTGGGACGATCCCTTCCCCAAACCCTCCTATCTGTTCGCCCTGGTGGCCGGACGCCTTGAGGAGGTGCGCGATCAGTTCACCACAGCCTCGGGTCGTTCCGTGCTGCTGCGGATCCACGTGGAACCGGGCGACAGCCCCTACACCGGCCATGCCATGGCTTCGCTCAAACGGGCGATGGCCTGGGATGAACAGGTGTACGGCCTGGAGTACGACCTCGATGAGTTCAACATCGTCGCGGTGCGCCACTTCAACATGGGCGCGATGGAAAACAAGAGCCTCAATATCTTCAATTCCAAACTGGTGCTGGCCGATGCCGAAATCGCCACCGATGCGGAGCTGGAGCGGATTGAACGTGTGATCGCACACGAATACTTTCATAATTGGACCGGCAATCGCATCACCTGTCGCGACTGGTTCCAGCTCTCGCTCAAGGAGGGGCTGACCGTCTTTCGCGATCAGTGCTTCAGCGCGGACCTGCATGGAGCGGCCCTGAAGCGAATCGAGAATGTCTCGCTGCTGCGCAATACCCAGTTCCGCGAAGATGCCGGCCCCACGGCCCATCCGGTGCAGCCGGATCACTACCAGGCGATCGATAACTTCTACACCACCACGATCTACGAAAAGGGATCGGAACTGATTCGCGCTCTGCACACGCTGCTTGGTGCCGAGACCTTCCAGCGCGGCATGGCCCTCTATGTGGAGCGCCATGACGGCACCGCGGCCACCTGCCAGGACTTCGTGCAGGCGATGGAAGACGCAGCGGCCGGCTCTGCCAGCTTCGATTTCGCCCAGTTCCGGCGTTGGTACCACCAGGCCGGCACGCCGGTGCTGCAGGTGAACCGCCGCTGGGATGGTGCGGCGGGGGTGCTGGAGCTCACCCTGCGGCAGCACACCCCGCCCACGCCGGGCCAGCCCGACAAGCAGCCCCTGGTGATTCCGCTGGTGCTGGGCCTGGTGGATCGAGCGGGCCAGCCCCTGCCCCTGCGCCTGGCTGGGGAGTCGCCCTCGCAGGCGGCCGCCGCCGAGCTTCAGGGCGCCTGGGGCAAGGAGAGCCGCCTGCTGGTGATCGATCAGGCGGAACAGCAGCTGCGCTTCGAGGGCTTGCCGCCGGAGGGCCATCCGCCGGCCCTGTCGTTGCTGCGGGGTTTCTCGGCTCCGGTTCGGCTGGAGATCGGCCGTTCCACCGCCGAGCTGGTGCATCTGCTGGCCAGCGACAGCGACCCTTTCGCTCGCTGGGATGCGAGCCAGGTGTTGCTGCGCAAGGCCCTGGTCGCCCGAGCCAGCGGGCAGCCCCATGACCAGCTGGAGGAGGAACTGATCGATGCCTTCGGCCGCATCCTCAGCGATCCCTCCCTCGCGGAGGCGAGCCGCAGCATCCTGTTGGTCGCTCCTGGGATGGCGGAGCTGGAGGAGGCCATGGTGGAACCTGATCCTCCGGCCCTGGTCGCTGCCGGGCTGGCCCTCCAGCGCCGCTTCGGTGAGGCCCATGCCGAGCTGCTGGCCCACACCCTGGAACGCTGCCGGGCCTATTGGGGGATGGAATGGCCGCACGGCAGCGGCGCCCGCATGCTCACCGGCCGGATCTGGACCTGGCGGATCGCCGCCGGCGACGGGGCGATGGCAGCGATGGCCCGGGATGCGGTGCACGGGCCATCGATGACCCTGTCCCGTTGCGGACTGCAGGCGCTGCAGGCCCATGCCATCCCGGAGCGGCAGGAGGCGATGGCGGCCTTCTTTGAGCGCTGGCAGGACCGGCCCGTGATCCTCGATGCCTGGTTCGCCCTGGAGGCCGGAGCGCCCTTCGCCGATGGCCTGGAACGGGTGGCGCGTCTGCTGGAGCACCCGCGCTTCGATCCCATGGCCCCCAATTCCGTCCGGGCGGTGCTGGGCGGCCTGGCAGGCAACGCGGTGGTCTTTCATGCCGCCGATGGCCGTGGCTACCGCTTCCTGGCGGAGCAGATCGCCGCCCTCGACGGCCGCAACCCGATCACGGCCTCACGCCTGGCGAAGGTGTTCAGCCGCTGGCGGAGTTATGGCCCCGAGCGGCGCGAGCGAATGGCCGAGGCCCTGAACCTGCTGGCGGCCGCACCGTTGTCCTCCAACACCCGCGAGGTGGTGGAGCAGTGCCTGGGCTGAGGGCGCTTCAGCGGTCACAGCACGATGGCCGAGGCGAGCCGCGGCTCAGCGAAACAGCCTTCAGCGAAAGATCTGCCCATGCAGTCGGCGGAAAGCGGCCTTCCTCTGGGCGCCCCCCTCCGGTCCGGCGTGCTGGCCCCAGAGCCCTTCCCAGTAGAAGTAAATGACGCCGTGGCCCCGCTGGGCCGCCAGGCGCGCCTTCTCCTCCAGCTGGCTCATCGGCGGTGTGCGGCCCCCGAAGCCGGCCAGGATGCCGATCTCCACCGGCATGCCCCACTGCCGCGCCTTCACCAGGGCCGGCTGATTGAGATCCTTGGCGAAACCGGCCACGGAATAGGCGTAGTTCTGCACCACCAGGTCGTCGATCAGTTCCCCCAGCGCCCACAGCTCCCAGTCCTGCAGCCAGTGGTTGTAGGCGAAACGGAACGGGCCGGGCGAGAGGCTCACCACCGTGCGCCGATCCCGATCCAGCTTGCCGAGGGAGCTGCGCAGATCTCGCAGCAGACCGGTGAGTTGCTGCCGCCGCCAGCGCATCCAGTCCCGGTCGGTGGCGTTGTCGGGCGGTTCGCGGCCGGTCTCAGCCCGGTAGAGCGCCCGGGTGTAGGGGTCGTAGCCCAGATCCACGGGCCAGGCGAAGTGGTCGTCGAGCTGGATGCCGTCCACTCCGCAGCGCTGCACGATCTCGCTGACCAGACCGATGAAGCGGCTGCGCACCCCCGGATGGGCCGGATTGAGCCACACCCGCAGGTCCTTCAGCGGCGATGTGCGCAGATCGGCGCCATGCATCGCATAGAGGCTGCTGCCATCGCGCCGCTGGAGCAGCCACTCAGGATGGCGGCGTACCACCTCCGCATCGGCCGGCTCCATCAGGCCGTATTCAAACCAGGGAATCACCTGCAGGCCGCGGCGCTGGGCGGCTTGGGTGAGCCGGCAGATCGGATCGAGGTCGGCACCGGCCCGCAGCAGGGCCGGCTCCATGGGCGCCCAGCGGCTGCGGTGGAAGGTGGTGCCTCGGCTCCAGACGTTGGGGTAGAGGGTGTTGAAGCCGGCATCGGCGAGCTCCTGAACCGCCCGCTCGATCCTGCCGGCGTCGTAGTACAGCGGGCTCGGACTGTTCGTAAGCCACACCCCGACACGCCGGCCACCACTGGACTGCAGCAGATCCTGCAGGCGCGGGCGGGGTTGGGACTGCGGCGCGGAGCGATTGGGGGCCGGAGCTCGCCGATCGCGCTCCACCGCACCGGTTGGGACGGCCGCAGGGCCGCTGACGAAGGCTGCTGCCAGCGCCAGGGCGCCGCCCAGTCTCAGCAGCCTGTAGAGGGGATGCTGAGACTCAGCGGAACATCGAGCTGACGGAGCTCTCTTCATGAATACGCCAGATCGCTTCTCCAAGCATGTTGGCCACCGAGAGAACCTGGAGCTGCGGGAACGAGCGCTCCGGGACCAACGGGATGCTGTTGGTCACCACCACTTCTTCGAACAGGCCAGGGGTGGAGAGGCGCTCCACCGCCGGCGGCGAGAACACGGCATGGGTGGCGCAGGCGAGCACCCGGGCAGCACCCCGTTCCCGCAGCAGCTTGGCGCCCTGGTAGATGGTGCCGCCGGTGTCGATCATGTCGTCGATCAACACGGCGGTTTTGTCGGCCACATCCCCGATCACGGTGAGGCTCTCGGCCACGTTGTGACCACTGCGCCGTTTGTCGATGATCGCCAGGGGGGCATCGTTCATCTGCTTGGCGAAGGCGCGGGCCCGGGCCACCCCACCCACATCCGGCGACACCACGACCACCTCCCCGAGGTTGCGGGTGCGGAGATAGTCGACCAGCACCGGTGAGCCGTAGATGTGATCGCAGGGGATATCGAAATACCCCTGGATCTGGGAGGAATGCAGGTCCATCGCCAGCACCCGATCCACACCGGACTTGACCAGCAGATTGGCCACCAGTTTGGCCGTGATCGATTCGCGGCCGGCGGTCTTGCGGTCGGCGCGGGCGTAGCCGTAATAAGGGATCACCGCGGTGATCTGCCGGGCCGAGGCGCGGCGGCAGGCATCCACCATGATCAGCAGCTCCATCAGGTGATCATTCACCGGAGCGCAGGTGGGCTGGATCAGGAAGACATCGCAGCCGCGGATCGACTCCTGAATCTGGATGTACAGCTCGCCGTCGGCGAAGCGCTTGATCACGCACGGGCCATCCGGAACCCCCAGGTAGGCGGCGATCTCGCGGGCCAGATGGGGGTTGGAGGAGCCGCTGAACAGCCGCAGCCGCCGCGTGTCCTGGGCTGACTGGGTGGGACTGGACTGCTGCTCCACCCGATCAGCGGTCAAGAAACTGGTCACGGCGGACGCAAGCGCGACGGCGGAGTTTCGATGGTAGAAGCGACCCGTCCCAGCCAGTGCGAACAAGCGTGAAGTTTTCCGGCCTGGCCACGCCCCTGAGAGTGGTGCTGGCCTCAAGCGGCCGAGCCGACCAGGTGGCGGCCCTCCTGAGCGACCAGGCTCCACGGCTGGCGGCGGCCCTGGGCCTGCCGCTGCACACCCTGACGCCGGCCGCTTGCCCCCACCAGGCCCTGCATCAGCTGGAGGCCATCGTCGGCCCCTGGCTGGCCGCGCTCCCCTGCGATCCGGGCCTGCTGCTGGAGGATCCGGCCAGCGCTGCAACGCATCACTG
>NZ_JAYGIC010000146.1:0-22476 GCF_034931105.1 Synechococcus sp. CCY9201
ATGGACGATCGTCAACTCGAACGAGAAGCGCCGGGCCCGTCTCGGCGCCATCCGCAGCGTCCTCCACGCCCTGGACTACGAGCACAAAGACCACGACGTCGTCGGTGAGCCCGATCCACGGGTCGTGCGTACGGCCCATTCGATGTTTATTGATAACTAATCTGGTTGCCTCACGTGTGGTTCGGCTGCATGTGGAATCTGCCGCCCCCGCCTTGCAGGAAGATAGGCTCTGGCAGCAGCGCCGGTGAGCTGATCCCGGAGCTGGTGCGTCATGAGCGCAGCGAGGACCGGCTACGCCTACCTGTACCTCGATGCCACCTATCTCCACGGACGTCTCGGCAAGGCGATCCAGGTCTGCTCCAGGGCTGTGGTGGTGGCCATGGGCGTCAACGCTGACTGCCGGCTCGGTGTTCGCCCAGGAGGAAACGGACGAACTCGAGGCCCGCTGGGACGATCTGGCCAGCGCACTGGTGGATCGCTTCACCAAGACTGCTGCGCTCAATCTGCACGCCCGGGAAGACGTGCTCGCCTTCCGTCACTTCCCACCTCAACATTGGACAATGACTTGGAGCCGAGCTCACCGCAGTGAACCCTGGGGTCTTGCCGTCGCAGAGCAGGGTGTTCAAGCCTTCTGCCACGCCAGGCTGGGCCGCCATCCACTGCTGCAGAAGGCCCTCAAATCCCTCCACATCGAGCTGAGCGAGGAGCAAACAAAACGTGGAGTCCGACGGCGACTTGCCGAAATCGGTGCCCAGCAGCTCGTTGAGTATCTGGCGGTGGCGCTACTCCTGCGGAGAAGCCTGCGGCTTGGCGAATCGCTCCATTTCCACCAGTGAGCCCTGGTTACTCAGGATCGCGAGGATCGCTACCAGCAGCATCCATCACTGCGGGAAGCGAATCCCCCGGCGCTTCCGGCCGTCCGGCAACGCCTTGAGGAAACTGATCAGATCGGCTGCAGTGACTGCCGTTTCGAGCTGGGATCCCAAGGCTAAGGAGCAGTTCCCAGGCAGGACAACGCAGAGGAATGGGGCCGGCCAGGTTAATTGGGACACACTTTTAATAGGCCCTGCGGTGGGACCCGTTGGCCGAAGCCGATACCGAGGGACGCGAGAGCGACAAGGTTGACAAACTTTTTGTGGGGCCTGCCGTGGCTGGGGAGTGATCGAACAGAATTGGGCAGTGCCACGCTCCACCCGATGACGTACCAGTTCCGGTCTTCGAGGCAAGGGCCATGGCGTTGGGGGATGGGTGGCGTACCCGCCGTGCGCCCCGTCAAGCGCCGCAGTCCACAGGCCGTGGATCAAAGTGCTTCGACCCGCCCAGCACGATTCGCCAGCTGGCGCTCGATCAACGCGCTGCTGGTGGGGATACCGCTGGTGCTGGCCGGGTGCAGTGTGGCTCCGCCGCAGACGTTGCGGATCGGCTCCAATCTCTGGCCCGGCTACGAGACTCTTTACCTGGCCAGAGATCTTGACTATTACAAAGACAAGCCGATCAAACTTGTGGATTATCCATCGGGCACGGAAGAAGTCAGAGCCTATCGGAACAAGGAAATTGATGGAGCAGGCCTGTCGATTGATCAGGCTTTGGTGCTGGCCTCTACCCAGGGAGACATCAGAATCATTGCGGTGATGGATTTCTCGGATGGCGGCGATGTTATTCTCGGCCAGCCTGGAATCGGCAATTTCAAGGATCTGAAAGGTCGGCGCATCGGCGTTGAATCCACAGCACTTGGAGCTTTTTTCCTCTCACGAGCACTGGAGAAGAATGGGATGTCCGCCCAGGATGTGAAGATCGTGTCGCTTGAGCTCGCCGATCACGAGCGGGCCTTTACGAATCAAGAGGTGGATGCTGTGGTCACGTTCGGACCAGCACGGTCTCGCTTGTTGAAGGCAGGCGCTAGACAGTTGTTTGATAGCAGCTCCATCCCTGGGGAGATTGTGGACACCTTGGTGGTGAGCACCGACGCAATCAAGACCAACCCCAAAGCTGTTCAGGCTTTGGTCGACGGACGGTTCAAAGCTCTAGGTTATTTCGAGCGGAATCCCGAGCAGGCTGCAAGTCTGATGGCGAAACGCACCCAAGTCACGCCTGCCCAACTCCTTGAGGCCTTTCAGGGATTGAAGCAACCCAGCCTCGCTGACAACCAGGCTCTACTCAGCCAGAAGGATCCCACGCTGGTGCTGTCGATGCAAAAGCTTATCGATGTGATGATCAAGAACAGGTTGATTGACAAAAGGATCGATCCAAGAACATTGCTTGACGACCGATTTGTGAATAGTGTCGCAAGTTACAACCACCAATAATCTTGGTAATGAGACTTCCGCCCCCTCTTCGCTACACGATTCCTGCCCTGATCGTGGTTTTTGGGAGTCTGGCGGGCTTGAGTTCATTCCTACAGGAAATCAACGAGTCCTACCGGATCGCTGAGCAGACTGCATCAGTCAATCTAAGAACTTCGACGGCCCAGACATCCAGAGTCCTGGAGTACCTTTACCGATCGAGTGACAGCGAGAATCAGATCAAGACACTGGTGAGCCAGCTTGGCTCTTATCCAGGCTACATGAGCGTCATGGTTCTGGGCGATAACAATAAGGTAGAAGAATCGAACGACTACAGGCAAAAGGGGGCCGCCGTCAGCGATACCCTGGCGGGGACTTATAGCCCTGCGATCTCCACAGTCAGGCAGAAACTCTCCGGGTCCATCCTGACCGTCGACAACAAGAATAAACTGATCTCTATTTCTCCTGTTCTGCTGGCATCCCGTGCAGGTGAGCTGAGGCCTTCACGAGTCGGCATTCTGTTTGTGGAGTACGACCTTAAGAGTGTCAAGCACTATGCCTTCAACACGGCACTACGGAGAGCCTTGATCTCCAATGCGTCGCTCATTGCATTCTGCCTGTTGATCTGGCTCTTTTTTGAGTTTGCTCTCAACAAGCGAATCCAGAGGCTCGTGGAGGCGTCAAACAATCTTGGCGAAGGCAAGCTTGATTCCCGTAGTGTGCTCACGGGCTCCGACGAGCTTGCTCAAGTTTCTGCCGCCTTTGACAGCATGGCAGAGAAGATGCAGAACAATTCAGTACGACTAGAGCGGCAAGCCAGAAAGGAGCAACTTCTCCGCGAGATCAATGACCGAATTCGAATATCCTTTAACCTCGAGCAGATTTTTGAAACGGCTACCTTTGAAGTTCTCTCTTATCTACAGGCAGACAGGGTTGCGGTCTACCAATTTGCTGCAGGCACTGATTGCAGGCTCGGCCGTTTCATTGCGGTCTCCAGCGCTGCAGGTATATGCTCGATTCTAGATCAGGAAGTGGAGGACACATGCTTTACTCCTCAGCTGGTGAAACTGTATTTAAAAGGCAGGGCTAATGTTATTGATGATATCAAGGCTGCCAAGCTGACGCCATGCTATCGCGAGCTTCTTGAGCGCTATGACATCCGCTCAAGTGCAACGGTACCCCTGGTTCATGGCCATGAGCTCTGGGGCCTTCTGTGTGTGCATCAATGCCGGGATGCTCGGAAGTGGAGCGATGAAGAACTTGCGTTCATTCGCTATGTCGCCGTGCAGCTGGCCATTGCCATCCAGCAATCGATCCTGTTTACTAAGATCGAGACAGAACTACGAGACAGGAGACTCGCAGAAGAACGCTTGATCCAGGCTAATCATCAACTGGAGGAAACGAACGATGAACTGGCGCGTGCAACACGCCTCAAAGATGAGTTCCTGGCAAATATGAGCCATGAACTCCGCACCCCCCTGAATGCAATCCTTGGGATGGCGGAGTCGATGAGCGAGGGCATCTACGGTGACCTTCCAGCACCGCAATCCACGGCTGTTGAAGAGATCAGCAAGAGCGGAGCCCATCTTCTTGATCTGATCAACGACATCCTCGATATCACCAAAATTGAAGCTGGGAAATTGGAGGTCAGTCCTGAGCCCAGCTTTGTTTCAGAGTTGTGCGAGTCCTGTTTTGCAACGGCACAACAACTCACCTTGGCCAAGTCCATAACGCTCCATTCCGACATTCAGCCTGATATTCCCTGCTGCCTAATCGACCCCAAGCTGCTCAGGCAAATTCTGATCAACCTTTTGAGCAATGCTGTCAAATTCACTCCTGTGGGTGGTCAAGTCTCGATGCGAGCGGTGCTGGAACCATCATCCCCGGCGAGCAACACTGGTTCCCATCTAGCTTTTGAGGTGAGGGATAGCGGAATCGGCGTCGCACCAGAAAACAGAGACAAGGTCTTCATGCCATTTGTCCAGGTTCAGAGTTCACTGAATCGCCAGTTCGGCGGTACTGGGCTGGGCCTGTCCATCGTCAAGAAGATCGTTGAGGCGCAAGGGGGCTCCATCGTTCTGGATTCTGAGCTTGGCAAGGGAAGCCACTTCAGGGTGGTCCTGCCCTACCACCCGGCATCTGCTCCCCAGGGCAAGCTTTCTGATGTCTCCGATCCGTCGTTGGTGGCCAAACAGGATGGTAACAACGAGCATCAGAAACTATCCAGCCAAGGTTATAATGGCCAATCAAAAGACGGGATCAGAGTCTTGCTTGCGGAAGACAATCGGGTCAACAGCTTGATCTACACGCGCTATCTCAAGTCCAAGGGCTTTGACTTGCTTCATGCCACCAATGGCCAAGAGGCGGTTGACATGGCGATGAATGACCCTGTTGATGTGATCGTGCTTGACATGTCGATGCCCATTCTGGATGGATTTGAAGTGATGCAAAAGCTGCGAAGTTCCACCGATCCCCGGGTGGCTCGGATCCCGATCATTGCTTTCACGGCCATGGCAATGAAAGGCGACCGTGAGCGATGTCTCGCGGCTGGTGCCAACGAATATCTGACCAAGCCGGTCAAACTGAATCAGCTGGATATCACCATCAAGCATGTGCTCTCCAACGGGGAAAGTGGCTAGTTCTGCCGAGATCTGGGCCACGCTTTGCCGGTACGGCGGGCCCATCCACCTTCTCTCATCCGCCTTGACAGCCTCGCTGTAACGAGGCGTCGAACCACTCCATCAAACCCCCTGGTGGTGAAAGTGGTCGGGATGGAGAGGCGTCATCATTCCTGGCAGAGGGGCCGCAGAGCCTCATGGAATTCATCTGCTCTTTGTAGGCATCGTGTTGCTGTGATCATCAGAGTTTGCGGTATCTCTGGGTCCATCTTTTGCTCTAGTGCGTTCATTCGGTCCAGTAACTTGTCCGTCTGCTGAGCAATAGCAGCGTTGCTCTCCTGTAGCCGATCAAGCAATGGATCGTCCGCACGTTTTCCCTTGCTGGAGAGAAAGAACGTGATGATTTGCGCGAACACCACTCCGAGGGCCACCCCGACTAAAATCGTTAGACCAGGATTCATCATGACCCTCCCCAGATTCCCCTAGTCAAAAATCCCTGATCAATACACTAGAGCCGATTCCGGAGAGTCCCTTGCGTGTCACGCTTTTCGTATTCGTCGCCGCATCCGCCGCGGACCCTTCCCGATCCTTTGATCCCTGATTACCTACGCTCAGTGCCTGGCCGAGCTCACCGCCCTCTCCCAGAGAGGGTTTGCGAGGGAGCCCCGGAAGATGCTGGCGCTGGTCCAGTGGTCCGACCACGTCAGCGGCTTCCTGGTCTTCTGCGAGCCATTTTTTTTGAACTGGGAGCGGCGGACTTGTAGCCATCTGGTGTTTGCCGATAGTCGCGACGCTGAGCTGTTGACCAACCTTCCGCGCTGCTTTCAACCCATCAGCCTGGGGCGCAGTGGCTCAAACACCCCCCCCAAGGCGCGTTTAGTCGTTCAAGGCCAATGTGCCCATGGGGCGAAGGCTTCCGCAGAGGCGGCCCCGCAGCACCTAGGCAACGTTCCGCACATGCATGTCGAGGTTCTTTCCGGGACGGCACACGGGCCTGACGACGGAGAACTGGGCAGGTCTCGCCCGTGGCCCGCCATGTCGGATGGACGACCGACACGGTTGCTGGTCAGCGATGACAATTTCATTGCGCTGCAGACGAGCAGCCTGGCCCGCATCACCCTCCGCTGCCCAGCGCCCCGATGACCCTTCACCGCCGCCAGTTCCTGGTACTGCTCGGTCTGAGCGGTGGAGCTCTTGCGGCTCCTGGACTGGCCACATCCGCATCGGCCACGGCGCCCCGCGCCGCCGCCATGCCCTTCGAGCCGGTGCTGGCCCCCCTGCCCCTGGCCACCGATGGCCTGACGGCCGAACAGCAGCGGCGTCGCTACGGCCGCTACGTCCTGGAGGACCGGCTGGTGGTGCCGGAGGGCTTCCGCTCAGACCTGCTGCTGGCCTGGGGGGATCCCCTCGGCGACAGCCGGGTGGGCTACAACAACGACTACCTTGCCCTCACCACCTTGGGGCCAGGCAAGGCCCTGCTTACCATCAATTTCGAGTACATCAGCGAACGCCCCTGGTTGGAGGGGTTCGCCGATGTGGTGGGCCAGCCCCTGCCCTTTTCTGAGTTGGTCGACGCCCTCCAGCCCCTGGGTGGGCGGATCGATTGCACGGCCCTGGCGGCGGCGGACCCCCTCTGGCCACTGCTGCGCGGCGTGGTGGACCAGGCGATGACCGACCTTGGTATCGGCGTGGCCAGCCTGACGGCGGCTCCAGGCGGCGGCTGGGTCCGCTCCCCCGGCCCACTCGATCGTCGGATCACCGGCCTGAGCGGCCTGAGCCGGCCGGAGCAGCGCCTCAAGGTGAGCGGACCCGCCGCCGCTGTCTTCCGCCGCCGTCAGCGGCTCGGCTACGACGACGGCCTCGCGGACCGGGTGATTGGCACTTTCGCCAACTGCGCAGGCGGTACCACCCCCTGGGGCACGGTGCTGAGCGCCGAGGAGAACTTCCAGAGTTACGTCTGTGAGCCGGTGTATGCCGATGGCAGCTCCCAGCACCCCCGAGAGCGGCCCCTGGTCTGCCGGCAGGGCGACCTGGAAGGCCTGGGCAACGTCTATGGGCTGGCCGGCAACAAGTACGGCTGGATGGTGGAGATCGATCCGGCCGATCCGGCCGACCCCGGCACCAAGCACACCGCCCTCGGCCGTTTCCGCCATGAGGCGGTGGCCGTGAGGGCCGTGGCGGACCAGCCCCTGGTGGTGTACTCCGGCTGCGATCGCCGCGGCGGCCACCTCTACCGCTTCGTCAGTGCTGGGCTGGTCAAGGATCCGCGCGACACGCGCAATTCCTCCCTGTTCGGCCAGGGGCGGCTGGAGGTGGCCCGTTTCTCGGCCGATGGGAGCGGCCGCTGGATTCCGCTGCTGCCCTCCACGCCGCTCGATCCCTTCCTGCCCTCGGGTTTCGGAGCCACCGGCCTGTCGGTGCCTGTGATGCTGCCCAACCCCGACCGGCTCCAGGCCGGCGGTGTCCCCTTCATGGCCGACGCGGAGGTGGAGGCCTACGCAAAGCGTTTCCCCAGCCTGGCCACCCTGTACCCAGGCGGCGGTGAGGAGCAACTCGGTGCCATCCTGATCGACGCCCACCTGGCCGCCAATGCGGTGGGCGCCACCCCGACGGCCCGGCCGGAGGACACCGATCTCGATCCGCTCACGGGCGACCTGTTGATCGCTTTCACCTCCGGCAGCCCCGACGCCGAAGGCGGCGCCGACCCGGCGATCTTCCAGGGACCCGGCGGTGAGGCGAGCTGGCCCCATGGCTTTGTGATGCGGTTGAGTGAAACGGGGCCAGTCGGTGAAGGGCGTTTCCGCTGGCGGATGGTGGCCACTGGTGGCGAACCCTGGGCCGGCGGCCTGGGCTTCACCAATCCCGACAACCTCGCCCTCGATCGTGCCGGCAACCTCTGGATGGTGACCGACCGAAGCAGTCGTTCGTCAGCCACCGATCTGTTCGGCAACAACGGCTGCTGGCTGCTCCCCCGTCAGGGCGACGCCGCAGGTGAAGCCCTCTGCTTCGCCATCGGGCCGAATGAATGCGAACTGTGCGGCCTCGCCCTCGATCCGGCCGAGCGCAGCCTGCTGCTCGCCGTCCAGCACCCGGGGGAAGCCAACGGCACCCACCAGGCCGGCATGGAGGAGGTCCAGGCCTTCGAGTTCGTGGATCGTGCTGGCGGCCACTTCTCCCAGCTGCGGCAGGTGTCGCTCGGCTCGAACTGGCCCAGCGGGGCCCCCGGCCGCCCACCCCGGCCCGGGGTGGTGGTGATCCGCCGGCTGGATGGATCAGCGCTGCTGAAAACCTGAGCCAGGAGCTTCGAGGCGATGAGGGGCTGACTGAGACCCATCGATGGGCACGCTCAGCAGAACACCAGAGTCACAACCCAGAGTCACAACACCGAAGCAGTGGTTCACTCAGCGCGGGATTTGCCATGGCTACTGGCTCGCTGCCGTATTGGAAACAAACTCCTCGGGTGCCGGTGTCGCGATGCCAGTAGTCGAGCTCCGCCTCAACAATCGCCTTGTAGACCTCCTCGAGGATCTCCTCGGCCTCCGCCTGCGTGTCGTAGTCAGGGATCAGGTACAGGCAGGGCTCTCTGGCTCCAGCAGCGTCCACATCCAGCTCAAGTCCCCGTGCCCAGTCGAGCAGTTGCCCCTGGTGTGGATCCCCACCGCGCAGCGGTTCACCACGGCCATGGCCCATCCGGCGGCGTTGGCTAAACGCTAGACCTGTCCCCCTGAGCAGTCATGGCACGGAGGTGGCCAGGTGGATGGGACCCTCTCAAGGAAGGCTCCTGAGGCACGTCCGATGAAGGTGATCGTCGATCTTTGCGTTGTTCCGATCGGGGTCGGCGTCAACCTGGCGCCCTACATCGCTGCGTGTGAGCGGGTGCTGCTGGACGCCGGCCTCAAGATCCAGCTGCACCCCAACGGCACCGCGATCGAAGGCGAGTGGGGACCGGTGTTTGCTGCGATCGAGATCAGACGCTGGAAGACAAGGTGGCGAGCGTTGTGGCGTTGTTCCAACAACTGCCGGAACGGGCCCAATGAGAAGGGTGCTCCGTGTCTGTCTGGGGGCTCAGGGGGATACGGGATGATGGCCGGCTCATGGCTGTGGGAGTCGGGCCTCGATCAACCGGCAGCACTCCTGCGCGTCGCTTGTGCTCTCGACACCCTCAGCGAGTGAGCAGAACAAGTCGTGCCATAGCGCTGGCACCGCCAGCAGGATCAGCGGCCTGCCCGCATTGAGAGTATGGGCAGCTTCGGATGCCGTGCCGCCGCCGCCACAGACCACCACCACATCGGCACTGAGCACGTTGATCACGTTGCGGGTCTTCCCCATGCCGGTGAACAGGGCCCGATCCACTGCGGCCGTGCCTTGCCTGTCGTCACCGTTCCCTTCATCGGGCAACATGCCCGCATCCGGCGAGGGCATGTCGGCAGCTTGATGCGTAGGGACCAACGTTGATTCATCCGGCCAAATCTCGGAGTGTATGAAAAGTTGTCGTTATCCCTCTCCTGGTTTCAAGTGGCTAATTTGTGGAGGTTTCTTAGCAGCATGCTCGGCTCATGGCCGCCCTCATCCTTGGCTTGGTCGGAGATCCCGGCGGCAGCCGGTACAACAGCAGCCGCTTCTATTACTTTCCCGGTGGCGGCTGGCTGCGCAAAAGTAGCAGTGGCTACGAGGGGGCCAATGTCAATGTCAACTCCTCCGGGCCAGCCCAGGAAGCAGTGGCTCAACTGTTGCGGGGTCAACAACCTGATGAGCTTCTTGTCCTTGGGGATCTGGTTTACAACACTGGTGCCAGCTCCTTGATGGATGATGAGGTTGGACGCTTGTTCAACGATTTCATCTCACCGTATCCGTCACCGCGCTTCAGTAGCCCGAAAGGCCCTTACAGAACAACTGTCGGGAATCAAGTCTGGCCCTACGATCTCTACAACTTTCCCAAGGGATATCCCAATCCGATCAAAAGGGGCAAGGGAGGCAGTCGTGACGGCGTCAACCGCTTCTGGCCTACGCCTGGCAATCACGAGTACTACCTACGGGCAGACTCCTCGGAAACCAACATCGGCCTCGACAATCCCAAGAGCACAGTCCCGAACGAAGGCATCATCGGCCGTAGCAGCACAGCTGTGCCGCTCCCCTATCTGGATTACTTCGGCTGGCTGAAAAACCCCAAACTGGCTGGGCAACCCGGGCTTGAGATTGGCAGTGCCGATGGTAGCGGCAATGCAGGCCTTTACTACAAGGTGAGCCTTGGTGATGACGGGACTGGCCAGCCATTGGTGGATGTCTTTTCCATCGATGCCATGCGCCTGGTGATGAATGTGGGGGGCAAGTATCCAACATTTACCAACGGCTTCGGCTCACAGATGGTGAGTGAGCAGAAGGATTACAACCTCGACTACGACCCCTCGCTCAAGCCCAATGCCACCAACACAGCCCTCACCACCGCTGCCAACAGCAGCGTGCCCACCAATGGCTGGCAGCAATTCCGGTGGCTGAAACACGAATTGCAGAAGTCGCAGGCCCGCTGGCAGGTGGTGATCGGGCACCAGCCCATCTTTAGCTCCGGCGAATGGGGCAAGGGCCAACCCGACGACAACATCAGCTTCCCGGTGTTGCAGAAGTTTCTGGCTGGCCTGCCCGAGGGATCCTTTGACGCCTATGTCAACGGCCATGCGCACTACTACCAGCGCGTGTTGGAAGGGAACGATCAGGGCATCGGCCAGGGCATCCCTTTCGTGACCATGGGCAACAGCGGCCGACTCCTGGACAGCATCAACGAAACCCTGTACGGGGACAACGTTTATGAGCCGCGCAACTGGAGTGGCCGACTTGATGCCTACATGGGCGTGGGAAGCACCAAGCTGACTGGCAGCAACCCTGCGGGTATTCCCTATAACACCACCGGTGTGCGCCCCTACCTGCTCAACTCTGACCCGACCACGGTGGGAGTGGCCGGGGGGTACCTGGTTCAGGACCAGGATGGTCAGGATGTGGGCTTCAGCCCTGGGGCGTATGGGTTCGGGTTCGGCGGAGCCAGCCTGAAGGCCGGAAAGCACAGCATGTTGTATCGCTATGAGCAGCCGCTGGTTGATGATCCCGCCATCCGCGAAAACCTGAACCCAGACACCCGCCTCCCTGCACTTCAGGGCTGGGAGACGCTGATTGCCGACGATTGGCGCCCTCGCGATCCGATCACGGGCGAATGGAGCCCCAGTCTCAGCAACACCGCCCAGATCCGCCTCGGGTTCCTTCCCACGGACAATGGCGAAGTGGGGAGCGTGATTCTGGAGAATGGCGGTTCTGGCTACATGGGCTCACGTGGCGGCAACCACACGGTGGATTTTGAGATCCGTGGCAATGATGCCATCACCGGCAATCCCCTCAATCCAGAGGATGTGGCAATCGTACGACTGGGATTTGCCAACGGATCCCTGACCTCGGCCGAGCTGCTCAACAATGGCAGCGGATATCAGTACCTCGGCCAGGTGATGGAGTCGGGCTCCAGTTTTGGGGCCACCGTTCCTTTCACTGAGCAGCAGGATGCCGTGGTGCCGCTCAATCTCTCCTTGATGGAGAGCTGGTATGAACAGCCTGCTTCCAATTACCGCGATAGCTATCTGATCACCGATACCAAGGCCCGTGCTTCGTTGCGGCGGGGCCAGAGCAATGAACTTCAGCTGGAGGTGAAGATCGTCGGCCGGGATCGCCAGAGCCGCCGTCAGCTCAGCCGGATGGCACGGCCGGATCAATGGTCCACCGGCTACAGCGGCGAAGGCCCCGAGCGTGCCTACCGCACCGCTCAGACAGGCAGCATCCGCATCAAGGATCAGCAAGGGCGTTTGCTCGGGCGAGGCCAGCTGGAGAGTGGTGTTGCTCAGATCGGTCTCCAGAACTTGCCCGCTGACGGTGAGCTGGAGATCCTGTTTGGCGGCGACAGCAGCTCCAGTTATCTGGTGAATTACCGCGCCTCCAGCAGCTGGATCAGCCTCTGATCTGACGTCATCGGCAGCTCAGGCGCGGCGGTGGATCCCGTCCTGGGATCCATCAGGCTCCGCTTGAGGCGGTCGATCCTCTTCCTGCCGGTCGATGCAGGTGGAGCACAGTACCCGTCCTTTCTGCTGGAGGTAGAGGCGGAGCGAGCGTTCGATCTGAACGCCACAGCCCGAACAGCAAAAGAGTGGGCTCATCGGCGGCCGGCTTCATCTCCACAACTAGCCGAGCTGGGATGGCTGACGCCGACATCCTTTCGACAACGCACACACAGAGGCACCGATGCCCCAGGCGCTGGAGCCGAACTCGGGGCCACGTTATCACGCTAGTGTTGTGTTGCATTGACCTCGTTGTCATGGTTGCCATGCCGTTCACCGCCACCCCCGGGCGCGCCCTCCAGTCCTTGACGCTGCTGCTGGCCCCGGAAGGAGCCCTCAGCGGGGATGGCCAGCTGAGGGAGCTGTTCCTGGAGCGCCGCACACGCCAGGACGGCCCCACCGACCTCTGGTATCTGCCCTGCTCCGCCGTGCGCGAGCTGTCTCTGAACGACGGCAGCGCCGAAGCCGTCGCGGCCCTCGATCCCGCTGTGATCACCTGGCTGCAGCTCCGTTTCGGCGGCGACTGCCAGAGGGTGGAGCTGCCGAGCGGTGGCCTGGAGCCGTGGGCCTCGGATCTGCCTCCGGTCGCTCCCCTGGCGCCGATGAGGGCCATGGAGAACGCCTGAATCGGCTGGATGTCCCGCTGCTCAGGGGGCTGGCGCAGCGAGAGCGCGGCCCACTGAGCGGGCGATCGTGCGACGCGCCGCAGGCCCGCCGATGCCGATCCGCTCCAGGCTTCCCTGGAGCAGGTCGGCGAACTCCGCCACCAGCTCCGTGGCCTCCATGCCGATGGCGGCCACATCCGGCAGCAGCGGCCTGAGGATCGCCAACGTGATCGGCAGGGCCTGGGTGCACCAGTCGAGGGCGAGATCACCCGCGGGGCTCAGCCGCCGTTCGCCGTAGTTCAGGTGCTCGTCCTCGTCGGCCATCACCCGGCGGGTGATCGGTGCCGCGTAGGGGTCGGCCACCGGCAGGTAGCCGCGGTAGGCGGCCAGGGCGAAGCTTTCCACCACCAGGCACTGGATCACCAGCGGTCCCACCCGGTCTGCCGAGCGACGGGCGTCCAGGAAGAGGGCATGCAGGGGGGCGAACAGGTCTCGGGCCAGGGCCAGGTCAGGTTTGATGCCCAGGTTGATCCCACACCCCACAAAGTCGCGGGCATGGCCGCTTTCCATGGCAGCCAGGCGATCGAGCTCCTGGCGGTCTTCGGGGAAGATCTCGGCCAGTTGCCGGAAATGGCGATAGGCGAGACCTTCGCCCACGATCACCATTCCATTGATGCGCGCGTAGGCGGCGCGGTAGGCGGGGCTGTCGTACATGGGGATCTCGTGGGTTGGGGAGTGCTGCCGACTCAGGTGGGGCAGAGGGGACGATTCATGGCGGAGTGGGCTGCGAGCCAGCGATCCGACTCCGGCATCGAGAGGCAGTCGTCGAACCAGGGGCCGCCGAGGGTGTAATGCAGAACCTTCGGCTGGGGTGGGATCGCCTGGACACCCACGAGCACGTTCCACTCGGGCGGAATCGTGCCGATGGTGTCGTCATCCAGCCAGCGGAACTGGTGCAGCTCCAGGCCGGAGGCAGTGTTGACCCGCTCGGGAGTGAGCTGGCGGCAGCTGCCGCAGTTGAACAGCACTACCGACGACCAGTTCTTGCGCTCGTAGGGGGTCTGGGGCATGCCCTGGAATTTGAGGCCCTCCTCGCATTCATGGCGGTGCTTCACCACCTGCACCGCATAACGCTCATCGCGATGGGCCCAGAGCTCGGCGATGTCCCCGAGGCAGAGCATGTCGGCATCGATGAACAGGGCCCAGCCCTGGTAGCCGGCCAGGAAGGGCACCAGGAAGCGGCTGAAGGAGAAGTCGGTGCTCTGCTTCGGATCCCGGGGTCGGGTGTAAACACCCGCCAGCTGGTCGAGCCGCACCTGGGCGATCAGCACCGGCACGCTGGCGTGGGCCTGAATCGAATCGGTAAGCACGTTGACGGCCACCTCCTCCCGGGGGTCGTAGCCGATGAAGATGCGTGGCGCCTCAGCGCCGATGAGGGGTGAAGCCATGGGGAATGGGATCAAGGACGGCCCCGATCACGCCGCCCCCGAGGGAACCATGGGCTGGGCGAACTGGCGCAGCAACAGCCCGGCGAAGCGCAGCTTGAGGCCCAGCTGTTTCAGGACACCCAGCGGGCCCTTGGTGCTGGAATCCTTGATCTGCTGGTAGCAGTCCACGAGCCGGTCGCGAAGCTCGAGGTAGTTGCTGCCCTCCAGGTCGAACACCCGGGGGAAGGCACGACGGGCGGTGCGGTTGGTCTGACGCATCACTTCGGCATCGAACCGGTTTGCATCGATTCCGAGGAGCCCATAGAACTCATCACGCTCACAGACCGTGAGGCTGTGGGTGAGGAACACCGACCAGAGGAAGAAACGGCTCAGCAACCGACCGCGAAGGCCGTCCTTGATCTGGGGCCAGCAGCGGATCAGCATGTTGAAGATGTCCCCGTGGCGGTTCTCGTCCTGGCACCAGGGCTCGAAGAAGTCGAACAGGGGAGCGAAGTTGCTGTCGGGATGGGCCTTGAGGTGCCGGTCGATCAGGATGTAGCGCCAGTAGCCGATCTTTTCGGACAGAAACACCGAATAGAGCACCCAGCTGAGCGGGAACCAGGTGATCGGCCGGTTGGTGCTCAACTTGGGCAGATCCAGCTGGATGCCCTCGGCCACCAGGGCGCGATTGAGAAAGCCCGCATGGCGGGCCTCATCGCGGGCCATGAGTTGGAACAGGCGGCCCAGGTCGTTGCGGCCGGCCTGGAACAGGCGCCGGGATAGTTCCTTGAACAGCAGGAAGCCCGAGAACTCCGACACGCACGAGCGCACCAGATAGCTCTCGTAGGCACCCTTTTCCTCGAGGCTGAGGTCCCGCAGCCGACCCAGTGGCACGCGTCGATCGAAGTGATCGCGGTTGTAGTCGGCCTCCATCTGGGCCAGCATCGCCTCGAAAGCCGGACGCTGGTTGTCCAGATCGGTGCGGGCTGCCTTCTCGATTTCGGTGGTGTAGAAGCGCGGCGTCAGCAGGTCTTCGCGCAGGTGGGGGGCGGAGGTGGTCATCGCTGGGGGGTGGCAAGGGTGCCGCCGCTGCAGGCCGATCTGGCGCAGCAGGATCAAGCCGGTGAGCCGCTGCTCAGGCGCCCGACACGCCCCGAGAGCGGCAGCCATCGATCAACGGCATAACGACATCGTGATACTACTGGATGAGTCGCCGTTGCGCCAGCAGGCGGCGTCGTCGAGTTCGTTCTGCGGCTCCCGGGTTTTCGAGGTCAACGGGCAGTGCAGGCCAAATCGATGGACAGAGACCGAAACCCGGCGTCAAAGCCAGATCGGGTGGCTGGATCAATCTCGACACGAAAGATGCGAAGAATCACGGGAAGCCTGGCGAACGCTCGCCATCACCTGGCCGCAAGGTGCATCGTCGAAACGAGATTTACTTGCGGTGGCGGCTCAGGTGCATGGCGAAGTTAGGCACCCTTGCAGGACATAGCCGGAACATCAATCTCCTTTATAAAACTTTGGCGAGATAAGCGCAGAATGCATTCGATAATCAGAATAAAGTCCTCAGATGGAATCGCTTTTTGGGGTAGCTCTAATCTCATCCAGGCCTGAGAGCATCTATGGAGTTTCTGCCTGGTCTGGATTAATCACTGTCACAGCTATCCGATCATGGCGACTCTCTTCACACAATGAGTGGACAGCGTCTGGTAGCTCAAGCCTCGCTGCAGAGTTTACGTCCTCTGCGCTCCGATAGTTGTCACGTCTGAAAAGCACTCCCATGAAGATGACCTGTGGATTGTTGAATATTCGCTACTCAGGCGGCAATGCCTTGCCATTCTGATTAGAGCCAAGAGATACGCATTCGGAACCCTTGTGACTCAATCATCAGAGTTGCTTGGAATTGAGTGCGATAGTGTAAGGTAATTATTCACCTTGGTACATCCCATGTAGAGAAGTGAGTATGGAGTTTCTTGCCCAGCAGCCTTGGCTGCCGTATTGACTCTCTAAAGTGTCGAGGCATCGGCCTTAACCCACTCTCCATGCTTTTAGATGGTGCGGGATGTTGACAATTCACGCTTTGATGTCGCAAAGAGGTGTCAAGAAACTGCTTTCCCAATTCCTCCGCTGCCTCAAATTGTTAAGACGTTTGCCATGTAAGGCATTCCAATTGCGCCTAGCATGGTGGTGCTCACGTCTTGATTTCCCAGCAGTTCCTGGATCGCGCGGATGTCCTTGCCCTCTTCCAGCAGGGGGGTCACGATGGTGCGGCCGAAGGTATGGCATCTGGCGGCCTTCGTGAGGCCCGCTTCGCCTTCCGCCCGCGTCACGGCCCGGTGGATGCGGCCTGAAAAGCGACCTTGCATCAGCTGGTCGCCCCACGGCGCTCCAGCAGGGTACGCATCAATTCACGTCCCTTTCCTGGGGTGCTCCAGGGGCACACTTCGATGCAGATGCCGCAGCCACGGGTTTCGGCAAAGTAAGGCGCACACTTGTCGAAGTTGACATACCAGCGCCGCTCGCCTCGAACCAGCTGTTTCTCGGAGAAAAGGGCGTGCGGGGGGCAGTTGGTTTCGCATATGCGGCAATGGGCACAGAGATCGTCCACGCCGATGTCCCTGGGGTGATCGATGGACAGGTGCAGATCCGTCAGCACGGTGGCCAGACGGACGTTCGAGCCAAAGTCCGGCGTGATCATCGAACCGTGCTTGCCCAGCTGGCCCAGACCGGCCTCGATCGCGATAGGGACGTGCAGCACCTCTGTGCTGGAACCTGGCGCCAGATTGGTGGACGCCTGGGCCGGATGGCCAAGTGCACGGATGGCGTGGGCCAGGCGGATCGCCACTCGATTCACCTCCAGGTAGGTGCTCATGATCTGCCGGTTGGAGCGTTCGCTTGGGGTGTGGAGCATGTCCTCCCGGTCCATCGGCACGGCCACGGAGATGGCGTACGCGAAGTCGGGCTGAGAGTCGTGGTAGCAGAACTCCGGCTGCAACCTAGTGATTCCCACCAGGGCGGCGCCGAACCGTTTCGCCATCTCCTTGACCCGATCAGCGGCCTTGTCCGGATTCGCCAGGGTGGTGACCGTGGGCGCCACTGTCCCGATCCGGGCCGCGTCCTGCCAGAACATTCTCACGATCTGCCGATGGATCGCTGTCGGCTCCATCACCTGGAAGTACCAGTCAAGCTTGCCCCAGGCACGCTTGTAGGAATCCCCGAAGAACACGTGATCCGGCCGGCGGGGATGCACCTCTCCGAGGCCGTTGATCGTGTTGCCGGAGATGGGGGGGCGGCGATAGGCAAAGGGGTAAGCGGCCGCCGGATACTCCACCTTCATGAACCGTGCCCGCCTACGTACCAGGCCGGGGTTGGGGGTGATGTCCGCTGGCACATACGCCAGATGATCGAAGATCTGGCTCTGGGGCGGGCCCGTCATTTCCTCCAGCCAGATCACATCACCCCTGCGAATACGGCGCTGCTGCATCCAGCGCAGTAGGGGAAAGAGGGTGTGTGTGGCCAGGGCCACCGCGATGGTGAAGGCCCTGAGCTTTAACTGGTGGATTAGCAGCCGGCAGCGGTCGGAGAACACGTCGCCCATACCTGTGGGCGCTACGAACTTGTGGATGGCCATCAGGAACCGGAGGAACGGCAGGTGGGAAGGGGCCAGGGGCTCGGCGGCGGATTGGACGCCTGGCCAGCCAGAAAGGTATGCACACAGGCTTCGCTCCACTCCCAGGGGTTCGGGAACGGTCGGGGAGTCAGACCAAGCAGGGCGCGGACGAAACCGAAACCCTCCCAGAGGCCAAGCAGTTGTTCCGCCAGCTCTGGGGCCGTCAGGTTGGATCCCAGGTAGACCCTGTCGAGGCCTTGCTGGATGAGTCGGGCTAGGTCGTTCTGGGTGCGGCCATAGGCGGACTCGTAGAAATCCGCTGCCAATCCCCCATTGCCGCGCGCTTCCTCGAACATCAGCTGGGCAAAGTGGATGATGTCGGACTGGTTCAGGAACACGAGCAGGTTGGCTCCGTAGTACACGAGCGCCGAGCGGAACTCCCCAGGTGTGCCCACCGCCATGGGGACCCCACGCTCGAACCCATCCACTTCACGCTCCACGACGGCACGGAGCAGGGCCTCCATACCGGGAAAGTGCTTGTAGAGCGTCGCCTTCGACACGGCAGCGGCCCGCGCCAGGGCGTCGGTCGACACCCTGGCGTAACCCTGCTGAAAGAACAGCTCCCTTGCGGCATGGAGGATGCGGTCGCGGGGTGGAGGAGAGAGGGCCATCGAGGCAGAGAAGATACGGTACCGTACCGTACTATTTTTGAAGTGGCCAGCGGTGCCGTCCCATCGGATCCGTCAGAGACCCCGGCAATCGGTGCGCAGGTAACGCAGGGCGATGCCCTCGGGGTGGAGGCACGATTCGGTGGCTTTACGTGGTGGACTAGAAATCATGTGTACGGCTTCTTCTTTCGCATGGAATGACAAAGAGCCACCGAGCGTCCGGCCTAACGCTTGCCATCACCTGGCCGCAAGAATTCAATGCGACGAAAGGACGTCATTTGGAGGCGGCCCAGGTGTATGGCATTGTTAGACCGCCGCCTCCGCCTCAACAGCAGGGCTGGCATGCAGCTGAAGTCCGAGTGCAGAGATAACCTTCAAGACGGTTGCCAGTTCAGGATTCCCGCTTGATGAGAGAGCCTTGTACAGGCTTTCCCGACCCAGTCCAGCTTCACGTGCAATCTGCGACATGCCCTTGGCACGAGCAATATCACCCAAGGCAGCAGCCACCAGCCTTGGATCTCCATCCTCCAAAGCGGCTTCGAGATAGGCTGCCATGTCTTCACTGTTATTGAAGTGATTGACTGGATCCCAGGCAGTTGTTTCGGTTTTGGTCATTTGCTTCTCCCTAAAGGTTACGAGCAAGATCCTTGGCAAGCTTGATGTCTTTTGCTTGAGAGCCCTTGTTGCCACCAGCGAGAAGAACAATAAGCATGTTGCCTTGGCTTATGAAATAGATCCGGTAGCCAGGGCCATATCGAATCCGAAGCTCCGAGACACCTTCTCCGACTGGACGGACATCACCTGGATTCCCCAGGGATAAACGCCTGATCCGAATGTCGATGCGAGCTTTTGCCGCTCGATCACGCAGCCCACTGAACCATGCGGCATAGGCAGGTGTCTCCCGAATCTCCAACATGCCACCATTGTATCCCCAGGGATACGGCGCTGCAACCGGCCTCCGGTCTGTCTAACGCTTGCCTTCAGCCGCCCACTTGGAGTGAATGACCGTAGGGAAGTAGCGGAAGTGGGTCGGCCGCAAGGTATTGTTATGCCGGACTTTTAGATGACCTCGTACGTGTTGAATACGATACCGCAGCCATATGTTTTTTGATCAACAAGCTTCAACGAAACATGCTGCGGAATTAAGCCAAACAATGGAATCCCAGAGCCAAATATTACGGGGTTTAGCTTAATTATAATCTTGTCAAACAAGCCAGCCTTTGCTAACTGGGTAGCGATTTCTGACCCGCCGCAAACCCATATTGGGCGATCTGATTCGGACTTTAACCTTTTGACAAAATGAATCAGATCGGAAGTTACCAGCTCAACGGCTGGATCGGGACTCTCACCCATCGACTTAGAAAAGACAATTTGGCGCAATTCTGGGTATGGGCTGGTTTTTCCTTCCTTTAAACCAACCTCGTATGTTTTTCGACCCATTAGGACAGTGTCAAACTGTTTCTGGTCGCTTAGGAAATCAGAAACGACTTCATCATCCCAGGCGAATCCATCGAATGAGCCGTCTTCATGGGCAATAAAGCCATCGAGAGTGGAAGCAACATAATAAATGAGTTCAGACATGGCGATTTTCTATGAAATTGGGTGTGGGGCATTACGCTCCAGATCAGAAGCGGGTAAGTGATTCTGCCAAGGCAGACCAGCTTCTGCACCCGCCTTCTGTATCTGGTTGTTGTGCGTCACCGCTCCTCCCACGCAGAAGCTAGTCATCTTCGTCAATATCATCAAAGTTGTACATGAAGCCCTTTGTATGGCCCTGAACGGCTTTGAGTGCTGCTGAATGACCCTTGTGCATCGAAACGATTTGGGCGATGATCACATGGCTCATTATAGAACCACATGTTGTTTTTGCTGCAAATATAAACTTCTCACGCGCAGAAGCGCTTGTGATTAGCACATTCTGTGACAGATTCCCGCAGAGTCCAATAATGCTCTGAGATTTAAACCCACTGTTAAACCCTTGCCTGCTATCAAGGTGTGCGGCCGCATTGCGCACCTTGCGAATGACTTCTATATCTTTGTAGTCTTGGGCATCTACCACGCCAATCGCGAATGAAATCTTTGCTCTAGCTGAGAAGGATCCCAAAGGAGCAGTGCTGCCATTCACCAGCTTATCTGCAACGGATGGCTCAAGGACATTCTTGAGTAGCTCTGCCAGTAATTCATCAAGCATTGCCCCTATGATCAGGATTACGCCCCTGTCACTTTCATGGTCGAGGTAGTCAAGACCCCTCATTATACGCTCAATCCTTGCTCGGCCCTCGCTAACTTCGTACTTGATGGCGCTCCTATCTGTCATTTGTTGATTGATCTGGGCTTGTATTTTGAGAGAAAATGATCGTGATTGCTACTGACAAGTCTTTCGCATCATGCGAAGCAGGGATGTCAATTGACGACAGGTGTGGTGTGTCGACTTGGTTGCGCGTATCGCTTAGAGTCACCGGGCCGCGACGAGTGATTGACCATCTCAATACGCCCGGCTTCGCGGCTCCAGTGCATTGCTTTGTTATGCCGCTATTTCGCGTCCAAGAATACGGTCTCCCGATGATACAAGAGATATTCCGCAAGTGCACGATTTGGCGTGCGAGATAGCCCCAAATCGGCCAATCCCAATAGTTCACGCTCTACATCGTTGATACAACGAGCCACCTTCAGTTTGCCATCCGCGGAAAAAATAACGAGACCGGCATCAAACAGAGCGTCAATTGTTGCAATGAGCGGCAGCCCATTGTTGGGATCGAGCCGTTCCGTGTTTGTTGAGTCTCGCCATGGTTTGACGTGTGATGCACGAATTGCATCAAGTAGTTGTGACCCCGTGACACAACAGCGAGAATCCCAAATCCGAAGAACGTCAGCGCGGAATGCGCCCTGTCCAACACGTGCATTTGCAAGCGTTTCTTTCTCGGTAACGCCACCCCGACGATTAAGTATGGATTTCAGATCGGGAACGACCGAACTTGCGGCCGATTTGGGTCGCGCGAGTTCGTTAGCGGGTACTCGAGACATGACAACAGCGAATACACTTGGCCCGTCGTCGATGATATCGCCGAATTGAAGTAATAATTCGCGGTCAAAGTGTTTGATAGTTCGACCGGATGCGTGAATGTCTTTGGCAGTGCAGACGACTCCGTATCCTTGCGCTCCGTTGCGGAGAGCTTCGACATGCCGTTGCCGTTCAGGATAACCGGGAGAGGAGTACGACCGGTCGGTTTTCAGAATCAAGCTACGTTCGACGCCGTCTACGGTTTCGAGTTCGTCGTACCAGACGCGCAAGAATAGCTGATTGGTCTGCGGATTAGACGCGCCCCACGACCATCGAGGATTGCTGAGATTGGCACCAAGCGTGTTGGTAAAGAAATTGCTGATGCTCATGAGATGTGATGCATTGCCCTTTGCGGCATAACGCTGGCCATCACCTGCCCGCAAACAAGTGTTTACGAAGATGCGTTTGATGGTGGCGGCTCTGGTGAATGGCAATGTTAGATGCCTCCGGCTTCACAACAGATAGAGTCAGCAAATATCTATAACATCTCCCGCCGACCCTGCCAGGGTTGGACCTTAATCCTCATCTGCTAAGGTCAGCAATCATGTCTCTCAATTCAAAACAGCTTCCCAATACCCCTATCAGCTTAATCAATGGCAATCCAGAAGCTCTTAGATCATGCCGAGAAAGTTGCCGTGGTAGGCGGCGTCATTATTGCCATATTAACATTCTGGTCTCAAACGAAGCAAGTCAGAATTAGCAATTCATATCTTCTCCTTGATGCTTTTACCAAGGATATCTCGGATGAAGACTTGGCATTGCTCGAATCCGTTCAACTGAATACATATGAATCATCCGGAGCCCGGCGCGGCTATTTTGTGGTTTTCAATGGGGCTGAGCGTGAACAGCATCCAATCGCAAACCTCTTTATTCCTGAAGGCAGAGGCTTAGTTATATATGGATCACTAGTGTGCCGTCCCGGAGATTTGCGAGCAAAGTCGCTTGATCTTCTCCAGGATTGAATCTGCTGTCGCCGTCCAGTTGAACGGGGCCTTGGTCTTGTTGTAGGCCGCCACGAACTGCTCGATCTTGGCGATCAGCTCCTTGACGCTGGAGAAGCTGCCGCGCCGGATCGCCCGCTGGGTGATGATCCCGAACCAGCGCTCCACCTGGTTCA